>CAZPRX010000123.1:0-4466 GCA_964588835.1 uncultured Muribaculaceae bacterium | reverse complement strand
AGCAAGTTACTCCTTTATCAGCTCAGACTATACTCCGGGAAGTACATCTGAGGATATGACTCCATACATTAACAGGATAGACAACAGATTCAAATTAAACTTCTATTCAGAGATATATCATCCTGTTAAAAAGTGGCTTACAATTGGTTCCCTGATTGATTTTACTCTTTCATCTGAAGTAGCACTTGGTGACTATATTTCATCGTTGATTATTACTCCGGCCTTTCAGCCTACACCCCACAGCAAGACTCTGTTATTAAAAGGGTACAGAGCCAGTTCATACCTTGCATTGGGTGTAAATCCTATTGTACACATTTCAAATACTATTTTCATAAGCACACTCGTCTCTTATTTCCAGCCATACAAGGCAGTTACCAGAAATACAGACGGTGGCAGAGGTTTAACCGATATCTTCCCTAAAGGGGACTTCATGGGAAATATTGCCGCTGTCTGGCAGTCACCTGTGGGCCCCGTAAGTTTCTCGGCATCCTATTATCCCGGTGCAGATGTAAAATGGTATCCTCAGTTTAACATCGGATTTCTGATTTTCAGAAATAAATCACTTAATTATTAAAATGAGAGGTTCCATCCTGAAAAAACTGGCAGGCGAGTCTGCAATTTATGGACTCAGCACCCTCCTCGCAAGGTTTCTAAATTTTCTGTTTGTTCCCATCTATACCACAATGCTTTCTACCGGAAGCTACGGTACGGCAACAGAGTTCCTTGCCTACATCGCTATCCTTCAGGTGTTACTTACAATGGGGCTTGAGACAGGTTGCTTTAATTTTGCAAACAAGCATGAAAAGCCAAACGACGTGTTTTCAAATGCACTTATTACCGTTGGGTCTGTCTCTGTACTTTTCTTCATTGCTATATCTCTTTTTTCCGGAGAGATTTCCGAGTGGATGGGCTACACTGGATTTGGTTATATTATAATTTACATAGGGAGTATTCTGGCGATAGACTCTTTCACATCAATTTTGTTTGCACGATTGAGGTACCAGAATAAAGCTTATAAATTTGCCCTTTTCAAGAGTATAAAGATTCTCTCTGAGACTGCATTTAACTTCATCCTGTTTTTTGCAATTCCAGCCTATTTCAAATCACATCCGGACTCTCTGCTTTCAGGATTTGTTTCAACCACACCTGATTTTACATACATAATATTTGCAATATTCCTGAGCGGTATAGTCTCTCTGCTGATATTTATCCCTGATATTGCAGCTTTACGTTTTACTTTTGACAAGAGACTCTGGAGAAAGATGATGATCTACTCAATTCCTCTTATGATTGCAGGTCTTCCCGGAATAATTAACGATACTATAGACCGGCCTCTATTCAGGTTTTTCACCCCAGAGGGGCTGGAGTGGAATTCTGAACTGGGAATTTTTCAGGCGGGGGTTAAGATTGCCACTCTCATGATGCTCTTTGTTCAGATGTTCAGGTATGCCGCCGAGCCATTCTTCTTTGCCAGGGAGGGCAAGGAAAAATCAAAAGAGGACTACGCAATGGTTATGGAGCATTTTACGGCATTCAGTATGTTCGTCTTCCTGGGCATAACACTGTATATAGATGTAATTGCACTTATAATTGGAAAGGACTTCAGGGCGGGTATGGATATTGTCCCTGTTATGCTTATGTCATATGTCATTCTTGGAATGAACTTCAACGTCTCCATGTGGTACAAACTTTCCGGAAAGACAAAATTTGCCATATTAATAACAGCTGCGGCCTTACCGGTCACACTTACCATTAATATTTTGTTCATGCCTCTTTACTCTTATCATGCTGCAGCCTGGGGGCATCTCATCAGCTATCTGGTGATGTTTGTACTTAGTGTCCTTATAGGGAGGAAGCACTACCCCATTCCATACAACTGGGGGAAAATTATCCTGTTCATTTTTAGCGGAATTGCCCTGTATTTTATATCGGTTCCTTTTTCCGAGAGCGGCCTGTTATTAAGATATGGCGTCAACACATTATTGATTATAATTTTTATAATTGTTTATATTAAAGTAGAAAAGATTTCTCTATGGAAGTTAAAATTGTAAACCGCTCTAAAAACGAGCTCCCATCCTACGCAACTATGCACTCCGCAGGAATGGATTTGAGGGCAGACATCCAGGAAAGTATTGTTTTAAAGCCACTTAAAAGGATAATGGTGCCAACAGGACTTTTTATTGAGCTCCCTGAGGGATATGAGGCGCAGATAAGGCCCAGAAGCGGTTTGGCAGCAAAGCACGGAATAGGTATTGTTAACAGTCCCGGAACAATCGACGCCGATTACAGAGGAGAGATAAAAATTATTCTGGTTAATCTGTCAGACGAAGAGTTCACTCTCAACCCCGGCGAAAGGATTGCTCAGATGATAATCGCTAAATATGAGAGAGTAGAGCTTGTTGAGACCAACTCTCTCAGCGAAACAGAGAGAGGAGAGGGTGGATTTGGATCAACAGGTAAAAAATAGAGAGATGGATATAAAAGAGTTGCATTCGTTATTCCTTGAGTCATCGGGAGTAACAACAGATACCAGAGAGATAAAAAAGGGGGCAATTTTCTTTGCCCTAAAGGGCGAGAACTTTGATGGAAATGATTTTGCTGAGAAAGCAATAGAGCAGGGAGCAGCATGGAGTGTCTGCGACAGGGCCGGAGTTTCAGGTACCAGGATAATTAATGTTCCCGACTCACTTCAAGCCCTTCAGAATTTGGCCGCCATCCACAGAAGGTACTACGGAATTCCACTTATCTCTCTCACCGGTACAAATGGTAAAACAACAACAAAAGAGCTCATATCTGCAGTCCTTTCAAAAAAATACCGGGTTCTCTCAACTTCCGGAAACCTTAACAACCACATAGGAGTTCCCCTTACGCTTCTTAAGATGAGCAAGGATACCGAGATTGCAGTTATTGAGATGGGAGCCAGCGCTCCCGGGGAGATTGCGCTTTTATGCAACATCGCAGCACCTGATGCCGGTCTTATAACTAACGTGGGCAAAGCGCACCTCTTAGGATTTGGATCCTTTGACGGAGTCAGAAAAACAAAGGGTGAGATGTATGATTATTTATCCGGAAACCCTGGAAAAGTACTTTACAACATTGACAACCCTACTCTCAGGGATATGATAGATGAGCGAAAAGGGATAAGGGCTATTCCATACGGGATGAGCATCTCTGACGCTTCAGTTCTTCCTGTTACACCTGAAAATCCTTTTCTCAGACTTAGGCTGGCCTCGGAACCTATCATTAATACTCACATGATAGGCTCTTACAACACAGACAACGTACTTGCAGCTCTTGCAGCAGGTGCCCTTTACGGAGTTGAACCTGAATTAGCAGTAAAAGCCATCGAGGAGTATTACCCGTCTAACAATAGGTCTCAGCTTTCAAAAGGAGACAGAAATACACTTATAATTGATGCATATAATGCTAACCCTACAAGTATGAGAGCTGCTCTTGAAAACTTCCGCGAAATGGTTTCAGAGAAAAAAGCTATGGTACTGGGAGATATGCTCGAACTTGGAGAGTATTCAGAGGTTGAACACCTTGAAATCCTAAGACTGGCCTTAAGTATTTCTGCCCATAAGATATTTTTTGTGGGAAAAGAGTTTGGCAAAGCTGTAATTAAATCGGCTCAGGGAGACCCTGCTGTAGAGCTTTTTGAGACCTCCGATGCACTGAGAGAGAGACTTGAGAAAAATCAAATAACTGGAATGACAATTCTGATAAAAGGTTCAAGAGGGACTAGACTGGAAAGAGCTATCCCGGCTCTATTATGATACTTTTCTATCCTTAATTAGGGGGGCGATATCAATGAACCTCGGCTTCCCTCCCCTTAGTATAAAAGAGAGTACAATCAAGCCTCTCATCACTCCGGAAGGTTTCCTTACTCTGTTTTTTGTAATCTTTAAGGAGCTCCTTTTTGACCAAAACTCCTTGTGGGCATGCACAACAGCCTTATAAAAGTTCCTTTTGCCTTGTAACAGATATACAATAGCAGACAGCCCATCGAGAAGCATTCTAAGAATGATTACAGGGTAACGTCTTGCCGCAGATAGATTTTTATACAACATGAACAGATTGTTCCTGTAGTTTAGCAATAGCTTTTTAGGGGAGTTGTTTGGAAGAGTCCCCCCCCCTACGTGATATACAACAGCCGAAGGAAATGCCCAGATTTCATATCCTGCAAGCTGTGCCCTCCAGCAAAAATCAATCTCCTCCATATGGGCAAAGAAATTTTCATCAAGCCCTTCGAGTTCTCTGTATATTGAGCTCTTCACCATCATAGCTGCACCACTCGCCCAAAAAATTGTAGTGTCGCGGTTATATTGAGCCCTGTCTTTCTCAATATTCGACAAAATTCTTCCCCTGCAGAAGGGATAACCCAATAAATCAATGAATCCGCCAGAGGCTCCTGCATACTCAAAATACTCCTTCTCAAATGCAGACAAAATCTTGGGCATAGCAAC
>CAZPRX010000122.1:3586-4482 GCA_964588835.1 uncultured Muribaculaceae bacterium | reverse complement strand
CTTCTGAACTTAGAGAGAAAATCGGGTGAATTAAAGTCCTTAAGTTTAAAATTCACCTTATTATCAAAAGTAGTATTATAACTTAGTGAAATTGATTCATAAAACCTCTCCTTTCCCACCCTCTCTTTACTTTTGAATGGATAAATCCTGTTCATTGTAAATGTAAAGTTTGGGATAGTAAGTGCATATGAACTATCAAGTGAGTTCTGGCTGTGCAGCAGGTTTAATGACAAACTAAATGGTGAATCAGCAAAGGTCTTTGAGTACGAAATAGAAGAAGAGACCTGATTTTGCAAACTCTGCTGTACGTCAATGGAGTTGAACCTGTTGTTTAGTGGAGTTGAGAAGTTAACCGAAGCCCTGAAAGATGCCCCCGGCATTGACTTTGAGTCCTGCGAATGGCTCCACCTTATTGAAAAATCCTTAGACTGGAAAAAATCGGTACTACCCCACTCTCCGGTCTGATTGTTAGAATAATTAACTGAAAAGTCTCCGTTAAACTTGTATCTCTTTCTATAGCGAGCAGTTAACATCGCATTCCATGAACCCAGAGAGTAAATATCTCCGGTAACAGATACGTCAAAATACTCTCCTATAACAAAGTAATAACCAAGCCCCTTTAGGCCGAACCCTCTCGCAGCCTCCTCCTGAAAAGAGGGAATCAGCAGCCCTCCTGATCTCTCTGGTTTCTCAGGGACAAATCCAAAAGGGAGGGCAAATGGTACGGGGACATCCTCAAGAACCAGATAGGCAGGGCCAAAAACTGTAGTTCTTTTGGGCTCAGTTACCGTTCTGACTTTAGTCATTCTAAGATAAAAGTGGGGATGATCAAGATCGCAGGTAGTATATTTGCCCTTTGAAATATTGATTGAGTTATCCGCCATCTTTTTAATGTT
>CAZPRX010000122.1:0-3576 GCA_964588835.1 uncultured Muribaculaceae bacterium | reverse complement strand
GAAGATAGCCCTCTGACTCCTGAGTAATCATATTTGTTATGCGAGCCTTTTTTGATGCAAAGTTGTAGTACACCTTCTCCATCTCATAAGTGCTGTTGCCCTCCTTAAGGACTGGCCTTCCCTTCATCACGCCTGTGCTATCCTTTACCCCTGTAGCAAAAACCGTTCTGGAGTCCAGATCATACTCCATATACTCTGCGGTAAGCTCTATATTATCATACTTAACTGTAACATCACCATAGTAGTATATCATTTTTCTGCCTCCGGAAAAATCTTCAACAATCGAATCCCTGGCAACGGAAAAGGCAGGGAACTCTACGTCCCCCTTACGTTTTAAGGTGTCAGAAGAGGTTGCAAGGGAGTCGGGCTTTAAAGACTGGCCCTCTGCCCTCAGTGCAAACATCATCAAACCTAAAATGGCCAGAATGGTATATGTGATTCTCTTCAAAAACAAAATAATTGCTACTTTTGCAAAGCGCAAATTTAAACAATAAACAACATATATAATGCTCCATAAAATAGTTTTGATCTTTTTTTGCCTGCTGCTCCAATTACCATTGCAGGCACAGAGCAGTTCAAGGGTGGCTTTGAAGAAAGTTGTTATTGATGCAGGACACGGAGGCAAAGATCCGGGTGCTGTAAGTATAAACAAAAGACACAGAGAGAAAGATATTACGCTTGCAGTCTCTCTAATGGTGGGAAATATGATTAAAGAATCATATCCGGATGTCAAAGTAGTATACACAAGATCAACAGATGTATTTGTTCCTTTAGAAAAACGGAGTGATATTGCAAATAAAGAGAAGGCAGACCTTTTCATTTCAATACATGTAAACTCTGCAAGGGCAAGATCTGCATCCGGAACAGAGACATTTGTAATGGGGATTGATAAGAGTAGCTCAAATCTTGAAGTTTCAAAACTGGAAAACAGTGTTATTTTACTTGAGGGAGATGATTACTCTGCAAAATATGAGGGTTTTGACCCTAATGTCCCTGAATCATATATAATTTTTTCTCTGCTTCAAAACTCTCATCTAGAGCATAGTCTTGCCTTCGCTTCGTTTGTGCAAGATCAATTTACAAAAGGGCCCATTACAATTAACAGAGGGGTCAAGCAAGCCGGTTTGCTTGTTCTGTGGAGGACTACAATGCCTGCTGTACTGGTTGAACTTGGATTTATATCAAACAACTCAGATCTCGCTATACTTGTCAAGAAAGAGAATCAGCAAATGATGGCAAAATCCATTTTTGACGCATTTTCAAACTTCAAAAGAGTTTACGAAGGTGATGGCAGTGCACCTTTAATATCCCCTACAACATCAACTGAGACTGCTAAAACAATTAGTGAACAGAAAAAATCTCAAACTGTCAAAGAAGACAAATCAACACCTGATGGATATTACTCAATACAAATACTGGCAGTTACCAAAATTCTAAAGAGTGGAGCTGCTGACTTGAAAGGGGTCAAGGAATACGACTACAAAAAGATGGGAGCTTTCTATAAATATCACACCGGCACTTTTACAGAATCAGAAGATGCTGCAAAATTTCTAAAAGATATCAGGAAGAAATTCCCACAGGCATTTATTATTCGAATTGAAAACAACACAATAGTTCCATTGAAATAACACACGATGAAAATTAAACTAACAAAAGAGCAGAAAACAGGCCTCTTTGCACTTGTAACTCTTATAGCAACATACTTCCTGATTAACTTTCTAAAGGGCCAGGACTTCTTTAACAAGAACAACATATATTTTGTCAAGTACGAAAATGTAGAGGGATTGACACCTACCGGACCTGTTTACTTCAAGGGTCACAAAATAGGAACTGTTGAATCAATTGAATTCGTCAAAGAGAGGGGAAACTTTATAGCAAAGTTCAAAGTAAAGGCAGAGTACCCTATCCCTTCAAATTCGGTAGCAATGATATACTCAGCAGATCTGCTTGGTTCAAAAGCAGTAAAAATTGTACCCGGAGATTCTCCTGCGATTATGAAAAACAAGGACACACTTGCATCGGGCATGGAGGTGGGTTTGGTAGAGAAGCTGGTTGCAGAAATTTTACCATTGAAAGATAGCATCTCAACACTCCTCTCATCACTTAATACAACCGTTACCGGGATAAATCAAATCCTTGATGAGAACGGACAGGCAAATATTAAGTCAATAATTGCAGGGCTGAACAGAACCATTCGTAACTTTGAATCTATATCAGCAAACTTAGGAGAGAGCGGACCTGAGATTTCTTCTACTCTTGAAAACCTTAAAAATCTCACCGCAAAACTTGACAGTGCAGCAGAACCTCTTGGCGCTACTGTAAATAATCTTTCAAAAATCACTGATTCCCTGGCGGCTGCAGATCTTGCAGCAACTATAGGCTCTCTCAGAACTCTTCTGGATGAGCTTAGAAACCCACAGGGTTCAATTGGGAAGCTTATGGCCACAGATTCACTTCACAATTCTGTTAACACCCTGGTAAAAAATCTTGATGAACTGATAGAGAATATCAACAACAATCCAAAAAAATACATCAAGATAACAGTGTTCTAAATCAGGTAGTTACAAAATAAGAAAAATCTATTTTTTCTTTTCTGAAAAAATTTATCATTGAGCAACAAGCACTTGAGAAATTCTTGAAATTTACAAGTGCTTTTTGATTTTTTTTTACAGAATTTATCCCCAATTTTGTAAGCAATCTAAACTTCAAACCATAATCCATGACCGATCAGAAACATATAGCTGTGTGGGATAATTGTCTTCGAATCATAAAAGATAACATTCCTCCCAGCAGTTTTAAGACATGGTTCGTTCCCATCAAGGCGGTCAAGTTTACAGACTCAGTTTTAACAATTGAGGTACCTTCGGACTTTTTCAGGGAGTATCTGGAAGAGCAATTCATTGAACTTATAGGAAAAACACTTAGAAGAGTTGTAGGCAACAACGCTAAGCTTGAGTACAACGTAAGGGTAGTCTCTAATGAGGAGGCGGTAACCATGCCACAGCAAGGCTTACACGAGCTTACAAACAGGACAGTTCCCTTCCCTGCACAGACCGGTTCATTTGCTAATCCGTTTGTCATTCCAGGACTTCAGCAGAGACAGATTGACCCTCAGTTAAATCCAAACTTCAGCTTCAGAAACTTCGTAGAGGGTGAATGCAATCGTTTGGCACGGGCTGCAGGACTTAACATAGCATCAAGTCCAGGTAATAACTCCTTTAACCCACTGTTTCTATACGGAGGATCCGGACTGGGAAAAACCCATTTGGCACAAGCCATAGGAATTGATATTAAAGAGAAATTTCCGGATAAAATTGTATTATACGTAAGTGCGAACAGATTCCAGACACAATTCATGGACGCAGCAAACGTAAAAAACAAACTTACGGACTTCCTCCATTTCTATCAGATGATAGACGTACTCATAATTGATGACGTACACGAATTTGCCGGTAAGCCGGGAACTCAGAATGCATTCTTTCACATATTCAGCCATTTACATAATATCGGAAAGCAGTTAATTCTCACTTCTGATAAGGCTCCATCTGAGCTGCAGGACCTTGAGCAAAGACTTCT
>CAZPRX010000121.1:0-4484 GCA_964588835.1 uncultured Muribaculaceae bacterium | reverse complement strand
ATCTCTTTTATCCTCCAGCTCAAACACCACCTGAGTAGTCATATGCCTGAATTCCAGATTAACCCTGTTCAAAGTGTCCTGGCCTGTTACCGGGAATCTTTCCTGAGCCCATAAAACATCCGTTCCGTGATTAAAAGGCAGGAAGTGTGATTTTGAATCCCCTGTAGGCATATAGGGGGCGTAGACATTTATATTGAACCTCTTGCTCTTATCCAGATAGAGGTTATCTCCATTCAAGACACCATCATTGTAAGTGAAATGCATATTGTAAACTACAGGAACTTCAAACAGACCTGTCAACGGGTACTCAATTACCTCGTTAACATATACTCCGGCAGAGGCGGCTGAGAAATCAGAATTGTTCGAGACCGCAAACTCAACCTTGCCAAAATTGAAAATCTTCAAGGTCTCTTTTGAGCACCCTGCCAGCAATACAATAGCCAATATGAATAGCGCTAATCCTCTTCTCATTGTCTTATATATTCACGTTATCTTCAACCAAAATCCAGGATTTAATTGTTGCATGAAGCTTTACATTAACTCTCTGAATGTCTATATACATTATAAGCCTTCTTGAGTACATATTTTCGTTGCTCAGGTTCGAGAGATCTACTGATGCACTCTGTGTTGTATTATTCTTATATACAAACTGAACCTCAAGCTCTTTATTTGCAGGATTTAGCCCCATAATCCAGAATGAGCCGGTAAATTCGTTTGAGTGAGAGGCCTCTGTGTCCAATTTTGAAAACTTAAAATCATCAAAAATCTGAGTGTAATCAGATAGATAAAAGCCACAAGAGACTCCATTCTGAACTATTATGCACTTCTCAAGTGAGTCTTTAGCCCCTTCAATAACCAGTTGGTACTCCAGTTTTTTAACTTTATCCGGCAACTCCAGATTCAAAGTGTTATGAGAGTTTCTTGAGACAGTAAAGCTTCTGGTAGTTGCAGAGTAGAGGCCGCCAAGTGAGTCCGACTCCATCAATACCCTGGCCATTCTGAAATCTCTTATATTATCAATAAAAACACCTCTTGCCACTTTATTGATAGTTATGAAATTGTAGGTTCCGGGTGAGATATTTATTGTGTCCGAGGCCTCTCTTAACCGCTTTTCTCTTAGAAGTGAATCTCCAGAATAGATATATGTTACAAGGCTAATGGAGTCGAATAAACTCTGCTTACTTTTAATCAAAGTGCTATTGACATATATTCTGTCAAGCTCCTCCCAGCTGCCCGGCAAATCTCTTTTGCTGCAACTGTTAAGTGCTACAAGTCCTGTAAAAATAAATACCATCTGGAACAGATTTTTCATAGACCCCTCCCCTTTTGTTTGCCAATAATCCTGTAAACAAGGCTGATGTTATAATCTTGAAGCGTGAAGCCTCCTTTGTTTTCTGAACCTGTCTGGTAACATGAATTTTCAATCACCAGGTAACTGCTGCTGCTCTCTCTCTTATACCCACCTCTGGCCCCAACCTCTACCAATAGCCTCTTTGAAACCGGCAGGGCAAAGCCGATACTTAATCCGCCTCCAATGTAATTTCCGGTATCTCCCTCAACGCTCTTTTGAGGGTCCATTATGTCAAACTCGCCGAATGCCCCGTAAAGTCCCAGATACAAACCCTTAAAGAGCTCCGGCTTGCCAAGCCAGAACCTATGCTCCAGGCTCAATCCGCTTATCTTATGCCAACTATCCGAGTCTATCCGTTTATGGTTTAGAAGAGGGTTGATATAACCCTCTAGTGCGACAGAGGATCTTCTCAGGTAGTAAAACTCCATTGTTATATTGTACAGGGGTTTTACGAGTTTAGCCGGAGGGGCTACTCCGGCTATATTCAGAAGATTTGTCCTTAACCCAAATATGGGTTTGAAACTTCGTTTTATATCAATATTCTCATCAATAATTTGATGAGGACTTTCTGTAGTATCAGCCGTGAATATTATCATTTGCTCCACAAGGGTATCGACCGGTGGGAGTGTATCGACTCGTGGGAGCGTATCGACAGGGGGTAATGTATCAACTGCCAATTCCGATTGAGTATGCAACTCCTTTGCCTCAAACGGAATATCCTTGTACCTTGACATTGCTGAGAGCAGGTCTTGGTATGCAGACTTTAAGGTAAAGTGGATATCTTGATTATCTGCCGGGTTTACAGAAACTGGTTTATACTCAATGCGCACGCAGTCGGAGAGCTCGTTTTCTGCTCTTATAATAAAAGTGAAATTGGGATTAGCAAATCCATATCTGGTTTTCAGATATGCTCTTACTATACTGCCCAGTACGGATGCTCTGTTCAGAGCGTAGAGGTCCGAGGAGCTTCCCTCTTTAATGTATGAGATAATTGCAAAATGGGCACTGCCTGTCTGAATTCCATATTTGTTGTGAGGTACAAAATCTCTGAGATTGGCCAGTTCAACATTGTTGTTGCTGAAGTTTGCATGCAGGGTGGTTGAACCAGGCGAGAATGAGAAATCAAATGAGACCTCACCCTCCAGACCGTTTTGCGCCCTGGCATTGGTATTAAAGAAAAGTACTGCGCATAACAATGCAGCAATTAAGTATCTTAATGGAGATCTACTATTTTCAGCTCCTCTCATTGCATGTTTGTGTGTAGTTAATATTTATAAGCCTCTCCAGCTGAGCCTTCAAAGTTGAAGGTCTGAACCAAAGGACATTTTGATAGTTGTGCGAAAAGGCCTCTATGCAGCTTACATTGGCGACATTTATCAAGAATGAGGCATCGGGATTGCTCTCTCTCACTCTTCTAAGAGACTCCTTCAACTCCTCCCCGGTATCTGCGCCGTTAATTAGAACAACACCCGGTTTGGACAGGCTCTCTGTTACCCCCCCCTTAAAGCAGGCCTCTGTTGTTCTGAGAACCAAATATGAGGGGCCAGGAATCATCCTTTTAATTTTCGCAAAGCTCTCCTCCTCATCATCAACCACAAGCAGTATCATCTGTGCGAAATAGGGTTTTGAGTCTCCATATCTATTCCGGAAAGGGATGTCTAGCTTAATATTTTTTTTTAATCTATCAAACCAGAGATTCATTTTACCCCCTACAAGTTTTGAAAGCTTATCGCACAATGCTATGTTAATGCCAACACCCTCTTCAAATATTCCGTTACTATAATCCTCATTCTCTTTGACTACCTCCTGATCAATTGAGAGGCTTAAACTAAATGCTTCTGAGGTTAGTGTGTAGTCAATAAATATTTTCCCGCTCTTATTTAAGTAGGTTGCACTTGATAGCAGAAGGCAAAAGAGCTTTTCAAGCTTGCATCTGTCTGTGTAAATAACAGTGTCTGAATCAGAATAAAGAGCTTTGTTAGCAACCTGCAACTCATTGCCGCACCTGCCAAACTCCTCTCTTATGATTTTGGCTCCTCTTGTAATCATCTCATCTACCTCAACCCTCTCCAGAAAAATTGTGCTATCAAGCTCCAGCGTATTATAATCAATGACTTTGTGTATCTTTTCCAGAAGAACCCTGCTGTTATTCTTTATAATATCTGCGTAATCTTTTATTCTGTTTAAAGACTCCTCCTCAATAATAAGATCGGTAAAGCCGATAATTGCATTGAGAGGAGTCTTCAGTTCATGTGAAATTGTTGTAGTAACAATCCTGTCGTTTGCCAGATTAATGATATTTGAACTCTCCATAAAAAACTCTACGATAGAATTATTGGTTGCAAAGCTATGTTTGTTGAGAAATGGTGGACTAAGAGTATTTATGAGCCTGAAGAATTATTGACTGAACCTGTATATTGAGAGGTTGATTAACGTTTTAAAACGAAAAAACCGGCTCAACTGCTGAAAATAATTGCAGATGAGCCGGAAAGGGTACCCCCTGGGGGAGACGATTATTCTATATTTTTCTTGTAGGAGACAGGAATGTTAAGCATTGGTATCTGAGTGCTATTTAGTTTTAGAGTCTCTATAATTTTATCCTTGTTCATAATAGCTCTCGGGCGTGCCTCCATACCTACTGAAGTACAGAAAAGCAGCACATTTTGTGCTACAAAGGAGGCATCCATTGCTCCCCATTCGGCTTTAACCGAATCCTCTCCGCGGCGGAATCTGGAGAGGTCAGATACAAGTAGTAGTATGACGGAAGGATATGGGTCCTTGTCCTGATTTGAAATTACTTTCCTGTTATCTCCTAAGATAACAAGTTCAAGCGTATGCTTCTGAGCATTGTAGAGATATACTCCATTGTTATCAAACAGATAAACATCAATATCCTGAGCGTTGATTGCAGAGGGGGCTGTCCTTTTTCCACTCTCCTGGCGGTTTACTCCGTTTGCAGCCCATAGGAGGTCAGACATATCTTGCAGAGTGAGTGGTTTTGAGTCAAACTCTCTGGCCGAATACCTCTCCGCAAGGGCTTTAATGACGCTCATACCTCTGTCTGAGCTGGGTTTGTTTAGTGTTATTGACTGGTTATTTTGTGAGTACAAGACATTTGCCAAAAAAAGGCAGA
>CAZPRX010000120.1:0-4505 GCA_964588835.1 uncultured Muribaculaceae bacterium | reverse complement strand
ATGAGGCTAAGAGAAGGGGAATAAGCAAAATTTCTCTCCATACATCTAAGGATGGAGAGAAACTTTACAGAAAATTTGGTTTCAGGGAACCAATTTATCCGGTGCTGGAGTATATTGCTCCATAGTGTTAATAAACGCTTTCAATAAAGTATTCCGCACCTTCGTTTCATTTTTTCACTCAAGATTCTGCCAGGTAAATACATTTGATAGTTCAATTATTTAGAATTTTAACATATGAGTGCTAATATTAGAAAATCATACCTTATTTCTCTGACGGTAATTCTCTTCTATTCAAGTATTTGCAAGGCGCAAGGACCTGAATTACAATATTTTTATAGCGAACGAACAGAAGTCCCTTGGTCTGAAGCGTGTATCAAATTCAAGAGTGGCAGCAGAATTAAAATTGGATTTTTCCCGCTTGCTTCGTCAAAAAGTGCTCCTTTTGGTACAGAGGGATATACTAAAGATGTACAGATTGAGAGGCCTCTGCTCTTTCTGCCATCAATTTTGCACAGAACGGGGTTCTATGGTGAGAATCTGGGAATAAGTGACAGATTTATATTGTACTGTCCTGACTTTGAAAAACTGGCCGGCAACGAATCTTCATTAAACGACAACATAAATAGCCTGATTAAAGAGAATGTAGCTGGAATTGCAATATTTTCAGACGAAGAGGAGAGTCCCGTAATTGACCTGGAAAACATTAGATTTCACAACGGAGAGATTCCTATTATTGTCATTAGTAGAACAACAGCACATATGCTGCTTAACGCCGGTGGATATTATCTGGAGTCCATGTACAATAATATAAATTCCGGGAAGCTCCCTACGCTGAAGGAACCAATATATAATATCTCCATATCTTTTACCGGCAAATTTAACAGCCTTCAGTCTGAGTACTGTACTATCAGATACAACAAAGCTACACTTGACAGCGCATCAGTTGCAGATATTGCAAATAATAATGAGACAGCTCTAAGTTTCCTTTTCAATCTCTTTTCTGAACTTAAACCATCCAAAGAGAGGCAACTAATTACCTATTTTTCTGATTACGACGAAAAATTATTCTACACAAATCATTGGGGTAAAGGCCTGGCTGCCGGAAGTGCCGGAATATTTTCAATATACGATCCAACAACTAATGACTTTGCGCTGGCGGTCCACGAGCTCACTCATATCATCTTCAATAACAACTGGAAAAGACAAACCTCATTCCTAAACGAAGGAATTGCAATGTACGCGGAAGCAATTTCGGTCAACTCAAATGAGAGTAACAGAATCACAAGAAACTTCCTGGAAAAAGGGAGTCTTTTACCCCTTGTCAAACTTACAGAGCTTCAGATTGGAGCTGACAAGGAGTTCACACAAATGGGCTATGCCGCAGCCGGCTCATTTGTTGAATTTATAATCAAAAAATATGGACAAAAAACATTTCTTGAACTATGGAAATCTGGTGGGAAATGGCTATCCATTTATGGGAAGGAATTAATCAGTCTCGAAAAAGAGTGGCACAACTGGCTTATTAATCAAAAATCTTTGTAAAGCAGGTACCCTTTCCTCAATTTTTTAAATTCTGTGAGTGCTGGCTCCCAGCTGTCTCTGATTTCCTGCTCACTCTTACCATCAATGATCTGGTTTCTCAGCTTATCTGTACCGGCCAGTCTGTCAAAGCGTCCTACATGGAAGAAATTCTCTTTATCAGGGTGAATGCTGTATAATTCAATTAACCAGCTTATGTTGATTTTGCCACTCTCTTTAAAGATGTTTGTATCATAATCTCTTAGATCTATGCCAAAGCACTCTTTATCCTTATGAGGAGGATTTGTACTCATTCCTTCAATAGAGACGGGTGTAAATGAAAAATCATAGTGCTCCCTTAAATCAGGATTTCCAAGAACCTGGAACGGAAACATTGTTCCTCTTCCCTGGCTTATTATTGTTCCTTCAAAAAGGCAAAGTGAAGGATACAGAAGTATTGACTGCTGAGTGTTGAGGTTTGGAGATGGTGGAACAGGGAGTGTATATGGTTTTCCGTGCTCGTAATTCTCCATTTCAATAACTGTGAGTTTGCACTTGACACCTCCCTTAAGCCATCCTTCACCGTTTATCATATTTGCATATTCACCAAGGGTGAGTGCGTGCAGAACAGGAATAGGGTGCATACCTACAAATGATCTGAAGTTCGTGTCAAGGATAGGTCCGTCAATATAGTAATCGTTTGGATTTGGACGGTCAAGAATAATTACATCTTTGCCATTTTCAGCAGATGCCTCCATTACATAGTGCAAGGTGGAAAGGTAAGTGTAAAAACGGGTCCCAACATCCTGCATGTCAAATATAACAACATCCACATCTGACATATCCTCTGGTTGAGGTTTATAGTTACCGGCTCCGTAAAGCAGTACAATTGGAACACCGGTTTCTGCATCAAGTGTGTCATATCTGTTTCCGCCCCTGAAACCATGTTCGGGGCTGAATATCTTTACTACGTTAACTCCCCGTTTAAGAAGAGTATCCAGAAGAGCTTCACCTCCTACAATAGAGCTGTTATTTACAGCAAGTGCAACATTTTTACCCTCAAGAAGAGGAAGGTAGATTTCAGTCCTGTCAGCTCCCGGTATTATTTCCGTACTCTTTTTATCAGAGCATGCGAAAGCAAGCAGAATCACTACTAACGAAGTCAGTATTGAAAAGTTTTTCTTCATAGTTGTTAAGATTTAGTATAAATAAAGCGATTGCCTACAAATATACTAAATCAAACACTGTATTAAAAAAATTAGCGAAAAAGTTCACCAGCCATAAGATGTAGTGTAATTTCAGAGATTTTTGCCTGGTAAATTGCATTCAATCTTCTGTCTGCAGAATTTAGATATGATAATTGAATATCTCTGAACTCAATTCCTGAAAGAGAGCCTAATCTGTACCTTTCTCTTGCAGCCTCTAGATTAAGCAATGCTGCCTGTCTGCTCTCCTCCTCAAATTCAATCATTCTAAGGTGATACTGATAAATATTGTAGAGTTGCTGCAATTCACTCATCAGCTCTTGTCTCGCCTGTTCGTAAGTAAGTCTGGCATTTTCCTGCTGTATTTTAGCATTACTGATACGTCTGTTGATTTCGTTTCCTGAGAATATTGGTACAGAGAGAGAAAATCCCCAGTTAATACCATTAGATTCGTTATATCTGGATGGAAAATAACCATTTTGATTAAAATTATAATTGTACCCGGCGGATAGGTCAACAACAGGATATCTGGATGCGCGGGCAATCTTTGTATCCAGTCTGGCAACCTCCTCTCCTGCTTTAAGTGCCAGCAGAGTGGTATTGTTATCATCAGCATTACTTATAAGGTGATCAACATTGAGTTGAGGCTCCGGGATGATAGTATCTTTGATAGCATACTTTGAATCAAGAGGCAGATTCATGAGTTTGAAAAGCTCAATGTATGCATTCTTGATGTTTTCTGTAGCCTGAAGAAGTGCCGAAGAGTCGCTGTTAAGATATATTTTAGCCTGCATTTGCTCAAGTCCGGATCCGCTTCCGATGTTGTACTTAAGCAAAGCCTGCTCATACCTCTCCCTTGAAATGGAGACAACCTCATTTAGAAGTTTGAATTTGTTTTGCAAGCTGATAATATTGAAATACTGCGCAGATATCTTCATTACAAGATTCTCTGATACGGATCTGAAATTATACTCGCCCTGCCTCAGGAGCTCTTCCTGCTTCTCTCTGGTTGCAAACATTGAGAGACCATCAAACAATCTCCAGTTTAGGTTTGCTCCGTTGACAACAGAGTTCCCGGAGGTTGTTGAACGTACTCTATCACCCTCTTCGTTAATGTTCCTCTGAACTCCGCTATTTGCGCTCTGTCTGGAGCTGGCAGATAGAGTGGGAAGAAATGGGGCAAGAGTTACGTTGTTTCTTGAAACCTCAAGGTTATTCCCCGATATTAAAATTGAAAAATTTGACTCGAGGGCCTTTTCAACACACGTCTCCAGAGTGAGGTATTCAATATTTCTGGAGTTTTGCGCAGAGATGGTACTCATGATTGCAAAAGCAATTACAAGTAAAAATATTCTGAGTTTATTAATCTTTGTCATTACTTTTTTGAAGATGAAATAAATGAATACATTGCCGGTATTATGTACAGGGTGAAGAATGTAGAGAATATTAATCCTCCGGCAACTGTAACACCCATTGATATACGACTCTCAGCACCTGCTCCGGTTGCAAAAACCATAGGCAGGATACCAAGTATAGTGGATAAACTTGTCATAAGAATGGGCCTGAACCTGGAGGCTGCTGAGTCTCTTATAGCAGCAAACTTATCCAGTCCGGCCAGCTTCCTTTGATTTGCAAACTCAACCATAAGGATACCGTTTTTAGATACCAGACCTATCAACATTATCAAACCTATCTGACTGAAAATATTCATGGTCTGTCCGTATAGTTTCAGTGAAAGAAGCGCCCCAAAAAGTGCAAGAGGTACTGTAAACATAATGATAA
>CAZPRX010000119.1:3668-4599 GCA_964588835.1 uncultured Muribaculaceae bacterium | reverse complement strand
TAAACTAAATGATGTTAAATATCTCATTGCTTATTGGCTGGTTAATCTTTTGGTTGAAAAAAACATATTTTGTTAAACTGCCGGAACCTTCAGTAACTTCAATTTCTTTAATGTCTCCGGTCTCTTTGTTAAACACAATTTTAATCAAAGAGATTATTCCAGATATTCTGGATGATTTTGGTGCTACCACGGCGACTGCATCATCAACTGAGAACTTAAAATCAATTTTATAGTTACCAGACACTTTGTCCAGAGTTCCAGTAAAAACAGCTGAGATTAGGTCGTTAATCTGTTTCATAACAGGATTAGAAGAGAGGTCCATTTTTGAGCTTCCTGTTCCGGTTGACATTTTAATAAATGATCCGTTCATCACCATTGAGTATCTTCCTGGTTTTTCATATAAGAATGCAATTTTATTCTCTTTTGCAAAATAGAACTTACCCTCAGAAACCATATCATTTTTCAACATTTCCATCTTTTTTGTCTGTTTAAAATTTGCAGACAAAGTACTAACAGTAGATGTTCTTGCTGAAAGTATTTTAAGGAATGAATCTGTTTCACTTTCAGACATTGCTGAACCGGATTGGGCAGACGCATTGAATGATAGCAAAAGTAAGAGTAGAGAAAAAAAACTCAATCTCCTATAACACTCTTTTAAATATTTTTGATTCATAATTATTAACCTCAAGATAATCCAATATATTTTCAAGTAATCTGGCGCTATTAGATAATCTGTCATGTAGCAACAGAATTGAGCCATGTTTTACTCTCTTTACAACTCTCTTTGTTGTTTTCTCTATATCATTTTCAGAGATGGTATCAAAGCTCCTCACACTCCACCCTACACTAATTAAGCCAAGCTCATTTACCGCTTTGCCGATTGAAGGATTTGTAACACCAAAGGGTGGTCTGAACAGCTTGACGTTCTGCC
>CAZPRX010000119.1:2300-3658 GCA_964588835.1 uncultured Muribaculaceae bacterium | reverse complement strand
AATCTCTTCAAGAATTTTCTTCGATGCCTCCAGATCTCTCTTGACTCTCTTCTTAGAATAAATTGTAAACTCAGCAGAGTGGGTAAGCGAATGTATTCCAATCATATGTCCTTCAGATGCAATCCTACTTACAAGGCGCGGGTTTTCAAGTGCTTTCTCACCTATGAGGAAAAAGAGAGCCTTGACACCTCTATGCTTTAGAACGTCAAGCACCTCAGCTGTATACACAGGGTGTGGACCATCATCAAATGAGATCATAACTGCTCTTCCTGCTTCGTTGATATCCTTACAGTACGATTTAAGATAAACATTCAAATCCATCCTGAATGAAGCTGCTGCAAAAACGGCCAAAGCAACTAAAACTGCAATTATGACAAGAAGGTAAATCATCTTGACACCTCAATAATTGTTGCGACATCCCTTACATACCTGCTAACAAGTATAACTTTATTTAAATCTCTGTCCGCGGTCAGTCGTTCTATCGCAAGTTGTAATCCAAGTGCGGACGCAGTAGGGAATTCACCTGTGTTAACTTTGTAATCTTCTGTTTGAAGACCTTTAGTTTTAAGCAAAGTGTAAATTTCCGCATCTCCCGCAAAAAAGAGCGTCCCTTTTTCATTAAACAAAACAGCTTTGGAGCAAATATCATCAGTACTCTCATTTATACCACAAATTTCTACTGACCTTATAACCCCTCTTGTTGTCTCTGATCGTTCAGATGTCAAAACAAAGAAAGCAGCACCCTCACCCTCTTTATGTGACCTCCACATACCCATTCTACCCAGAAGATGCCTCTTAGTAGGTGTTAGTTCATCAAATCCTCCTGCAAGTACAACTCTCTTCCCCTCTTTTAATAAAAGATGGGCATCTGCCAGGGCGCTTTCAAAAGAGCTGCTTCCGTGAACATAGGTGCTGTTGTAGCACTTATCTGCTGTCATCAGTGCAATCTGGGCACCCACAGTATTTGATGTGCTCTGAATAAATGATGAGGGGTTAAGTAATCTCTCATCGTTGTTAATAATTGAGACAAGAAACTTTTCAGTATCGGAAAGACAACCCCATCCGGTACCAGTAACTATTGCATCAAAACTCTCATGATTTGCCTCTCTCATTGCCAACATAGCCGATGCCACGCTCATACGTATAACCCGACTCATTCGCCGGCGCAATCCTGCATCCTGAATGAACTCTTTATAATCCGGCTCATTGGTAGAAATTCCTGCTGCTCCCTGTATGTAAAGGTTAGTTTTCATACTTAACATTGTTTTTTATCAAAAACCAGAGTTGTGCAGTTACCTCCAAAACCAAAAGAGTTGGTCATGGCAGCACTCATCCTTATACCGCTTTGAAATTTATTC
>CAZPRX010000119.1:0-2290 GCA_964588835.1 uncultured Muribaculaceae bacterium | reverse complement strand
TATTCTGAGGTGGAACAATACACTCCTCCATCTTTTCGCTGAAATTCAGATTTGGCCAGATATATCCCCCATCAAGAGCTAAAATTGTAAATACAGATTCAATTCCTCCGGCAGCGCCAAGGGCATGTCCAGTGTAACCCTTCGTCGAGCTGAAAGGAGGTATGGATTCACCAAAGACTCTGTTCATGGCAGTAGCCTCAGATGCATCATTGTTCTGAGTTCCCGTTCCATGTACATTGATGTAGCCTATATCAACAGGAGATAAGCCACTCATTTCAAGTGCACCTTTCATCGCAAGATAGGCACCCTCTCCATTAGGTGATGAGGCTGTCTGATGAAATGCGTCGTTTGCGTTTGCATATCCGGAGACCCTGCAATATCTCTTACCCGATTTTATTTTATCAGATACAAGAAGCAGATATCCGGCTCCCTCTCCCAGATTAAGTCCTCTCCTGCCGGCGTCAAATGGTTTACAATGTTCACTATCCAATATTCCCAATGATGAAAATCCATTAATTGTAAACCTGCATAGTGAGTCTGTTCCTCCGGCAATAATAACATCAGCCATATCAGCCTTAATCATTCTTGATCCTAACATTATTGCATTATTTGCAGATGAACAAGCTGTATTAATAGTTGTACAAAATCCGTTAAGTCCGAGGGTCTTGTAAATAAACTGAGTAGAGGCACCACAATCGTGACCAATCAGTTGTCTCAACTTTCCTCTTCTGTTATCCGGAAGATACTCCCTGTAGAACAATTCGCTCACATCCATCCCTCCAACAGAGGTAGCCGATATTAGACCCACCCTAAGCCCCTCTGTCTTTAACCCCGAGTCAGTCAATGCCTCTCCGGCAGCATAAAGCCCAAGAAGAGTAGTCCTTGAATACTCCTTCCCGGCTGAGAGCCCCAGATGTATTCTGAGCTCCTCATTGGAGAGAGTGACTTCACCTGCCCTCACTTCATGAATAGTACTAAACAGAGTTAAGGGACCTATCCCTGAGCTTCCGGAAATCAGAGCATCTCTTTGTTTAGAGACACCATTACCAAGAGCTGATATACAACCTATACCTGCAACAAAGACATCAGTTGCCATAAATTTCTCTTTTAAACAGTTTCAAGTCCAAACTATATTTTCCCTTAAGATAATCACACCATCCGCAAATAACAACCTCCAGCTTACTACTCTCAGCATATTTTAACATCTCTGAGTGAATATTTGCCGGTTTGTCAGAGTCGTAAAGAAAGAAAACATTTTCTCCCTTGAACTTATTTCGTATTGCAATCTCACCCATTACTATGTTGGGGAGAGTATACACAAAAACAGCAGGACTTGCAGAACTATCTCCATCATCAATAAGTGTCTGATGCTTTAAATCAGTATCTAGTGATGAAGATCTGTTTGCCAGCATCATTCCCATTCTGAATGGATTACACTCTGAAACAGACTCACTGTTCTTTAACAGGTTTGCAGCACCTATCACACCAAGCCTTGACAGACCATCCATTTTAAAGAACTTAATATCCTTCATATCGAGCTCCTTATACTTCTCTCTTATAACTGTGTCAAAATCCTCCTCTCCATGCAGTTCATATGAAGCTAATTCTTTCCATTCAAATTTACTTTGAGAATATTTTGCTAAAGAGGCCGATTCCAATGACATAACTAAAGCTGCATTACATCCGCCAAATCCTGATGCACTTTTAACACATCTGCGAAGAATCATTTCCTTATGATGTGGCGTAACTTTTATTTCCATTGGAACCCCAAGCTCTTTAAAGCCTTTTGTCCCAAACAAAAATGAATTCTTCATCTGCCAGGCCGATGCAATAGTTTCAACCACCCCAGATGCACCTAAAGTATGTCCAAAAAATGGTTTCAGACTCTGCACCGGTCTCCCCTGAAGTGAGGCAAAATGGACTGCCTTAGACTCCATCTCATCGTTATAGAGGGTAGATGTACCGTGAGCATTAATAAAAGAAACAGAGTCAGCATCGACTCCAGCCTCCTCCATAGCCATAATCATAGCCATCCCCAGCCCATCCCCTGTTCTGGATGGAGCCGAAAGGTGGTTTGCATCATTGGTTATAGCTCCGCCCTCGATGACAACAGGATCAGGATCTTTGCACAAATCCCTGTCTTCAGAGAGCAAAATAGCAGCGACTGCCTCACCAAGATTGAGCCCATCTCTTGAAATATCATAAGGAACACAAATCCGGGGACTAATAGATTTGAATGATTCAAATCCTGTTACAACAAATCTTGACAAAAGATCTGCCCCAAGAACAA
>CAZPRX010000118.1:0-4634 GCA_964588835.1 uncultured Muribaculaceae bacterium | reverse complement strand
TTGAGCAAAGACTTCTCTCAAGATTCAAATGGGGACTTGTTGCCGAGCTTGCTCAGCCTGACTTTGAAACCAGAGTCTCTATTCTTAAAGCCAAGAGCTACAAGGATGGTATCTCTTTGCCTGAGGATGTTATTACATACCTGGCAAACAATATTACAAGCAACGTGAGAGAGATTGAAGGCACACTCATATCTTTGCTGGCTCAATCAACTCTTACACACAGAAAAATAACACTGGAGCTTGCAGAGTCTCTTACAGAGAGATTTGTCAGCAAGAATAGAACTGAAATTTCAGTGGGAAAAATTCAAAAGGTAGTCTGCGAATACTTCAAAATAAGTACAGAATCATTCCTGTCACCATCAAGGAAAAGAGAATTTGTACAGGCCAGGCAGATAGCTATGTATCTCAGCAGAAACATGACGAATAATTCATTGGCATCAATTGGTGCACAAATTGGAGGAAGGGACCACGCCACAGTACTCCATGCATACAACACAGTCAAAGATCTAATTGATACAAACAGGTCTTTCAGAAAGTATGTCTCAGATATTGAGAGCCAGTTAAAATCTAACTAAAAGCCCAAATGGAATCATCTAGAGTCTTTTCAATTTTTAGTGAAATCACAAAAATCCCCAGGGAGTCCGGTCAGGAAGAGCACATAATTAAATACCTTCAGGATTTCGCCATCTCAAGAGGACTTGAGCATAAAACTGACAAAGCCGGTAATGTAGTAATACTTAAACCTGCAACAAAAGGTATGGAGGGAGCCCCCACCGTAATCCTGCAAAGCCATTCAGATATGGTATGCGAGAAGAACGCCGGCACCACTCATGATTTCAGAAAAGACCCTATAAAAGTTACTGAAGAGGATGGATGGCTTATTGCTAAAGAGACTACACTTGGAGCTGACTGCGGCATTGGAATGGCAGCCCAGCTTGCAATTCTGGAAGATGAGAATATTTCACACGGACCTATTGAAGCTCTTTTCACAACAGAAGAGGAGACCGGGCTCACAGGTGCAAAATCTCTTGAAGAGGGATTTCTTAAAGGAACAATTCTCGTTAATCTGGATTCAGAGGACGAGGGTGAACTTTTTATCGGCTGCGCAGGTGGAATTGACACTACAGGCCGATTCACCTACACCCCCAGGAAATGCAGAGATGGTGTAAAATTTCTAAAATTTGGAGTATTCGGGGCAACAGGAGGTCATAGCGGAGACGATATTGAAAAGAACAGGGCAAACGCAAATCAGATACTATTAAGATTTCTGTTTGAAGCCTACTCATCTTTTCCGGTATCACTTTGCGAAATTGATGGCGGAAACAAACGCAATGCCATTTCAAGAGAGGCATTTGCAATTATTTCTGTAGATCCAAAGGACGAAGATCAAATTAACGAACTATTCCAAAAGGTGGTTTCAGAGGCTCAAAACGAGCACTTTACATCAGACCCTCAACTCGCAGGAAAGATTGGAAATGCACGCCCATTTGAATATTGTATTGATGACGAAACATTTATAAGGCTAGTTTGCTCTTTATATTCAATGCCTCACGGTGTTTTGGCAATGAGTCAGACAATACCCGGATTTGTTGAGACCTCAACTAACCTGGCCAGCATAAAGATGGAGAGAGAGGGAGTTATAAAGGTTGCAACAAGCCAGAGAAGTTCAATTAACAGTGCAAAACATAACGCTGCAAAAAGGATTGAAGCTGTTCTGAAACTAGCCGGTGCAGAGGTTACACATGAGACCGAATATCCGGGCTGGCAACCCAATACAGAATCAAAAGTACTTAAGATAACTGAAAGTTCTTATAAGCAACTCTTTCCTAACCCTCCAAAAGTCAGAGCAATCCATGCAGGTCTTGAATGCGGAATACTTATTGATAAGTTCCCATACCTTGACATAATATCTTTTGGACCTACAGTAAGAGGTGCGCATGCCCCCGGTGAGAAACTGGAGATTGCATCGGTTGAAAAATTCTGGAAATTACTCGTCGATATTCTGGCAAAACTAAAATAGAAATATATGGCTACATTAATAGCTCCCTCCATGTTATCTGCAGACTTTGGCAGATTATCCTCTGAGGTGGAAATGGTAAATAACAGTGATGCCGATCTGTTCCACCTTGATATTATGGATGGTGTGTTTGTTCCAAATATTTCATATGGGTTTCCGGTAATAAAAGCAATATCCCGTTTGGCCAAAAAGCCCATGGACGCACACCTGATGATAGTTGAGCCGGACAAGTATATTGACAGGTTTGCTGATGCGGGAGTAGAGTATTTAAGCGTTCACATAGAGGCTTGCCCCCATCTGCACAGAACTATTCAGAATATTAAAGAGAGAGGAATGAAGGCCGGCGTGGCACTTAATCCGCATACACCTGCCTGTATGCTTAAGGAGATTCTTTCTGATTTAGATTTTGTACTTGTAATGTCAGTTAACCCGGGATTTGGAGGACAGAAATTTATAACATCCTCTCTTAATAAAATAAAAGAGATTCGGGAGATGGCTAAAATAAATGCACCAAACCTTCTTATTGAGGTTGATGGTGGTGTCAGTAAAGAAAATGCCCCTCTCCTTGTAAAGGCAGGGGCAGATATCCTTGTTGCGGGAAACAGCGTCTTTTCAGCATTATCTCCGGCTGATGCAATAAAAGAGCTGAAAAGCTTCAGCCGCTAATTTCAGATAATATATTTTACCTCTTTGAAAGCATACGAGACAACGGATCCGTCCAGTTTCTCAATTTGCAGGCAAGCATTTTTATCTGTACCAATTATCCTTCCTTCAAATATCTCACCGGAGGGCGTCTCCTGGAATTTGTGTAGCTCTTCGTATCTGTAAAGATTTCTGTGATACATTGTGGATATCTTCTCTGAAATGCTCCCCCATGAGAAATTCTTGAACGGGATGTACAAATCGTAAAGAAAGAACGCAAGTTTTTCCAGCTCCTCTTTCAAATCGTACTCTATACCTGTTATTTTTTTTAATGAAACAGGATTAGGTGCGTTTGATTCAAATTTATCCTGATTAATGTTCAGCCCTATACCAACAACAGATTCTGACAAACTGTCACCCTCAATCGCATTCTCAATCAATATCCCTGCTATCTTTTTGTCATCTACATATATGTCGTTAGGCCATTTTATCTTCGCATCAACACCTTTGTTCTTCAGGTATTCATACACCCCTACGGCAGCTATCTGAGAGATAATGAACTGATTCTCGGCTTTTATCATATCGGGTTTAAGGAGAAGGGAGAACGTTAGGTTAGTACCTTTTGCACTCTCCCAGGATGTCCCCTTCTGTCCCCTCCCCTCTGACTGATATTCAGCAGCGAGAATTGTAAAGTCAGTAAGGTCATCAGACCTCCTAAGTATCTCTTTATTAGTGGAATCAATAGTGTCTAACCAAATAATGTCAATTGCCATGTTAATAAAAGTTTAAATTGGTCACAAAATTGCAGTATTTTTACAAGAAAAACGAAAAAAAGACAATTATTGTGCCAGTAAAGAAGACAACAACCAAAAGAGTTAAAGCTGCGGAAAAGATAGCAGTGCAACAGATTCTAACAGATGAGAATGAGATTAAATGCATTGTTGAAGCCATGCTTGATAAAAAGGCTCAGGCAGTATGCTCAATGGATCTCAGTAAGATAGGAACAGCCATAACAGATCATTTTGTCATATGCAACGCAGATTCTGCGCCACAAGTTATTGCTATTGCAGACAACATTGAGGAGAAAATGTACACTCAGTGCAATAGAAAAGTAATAAGATCACAGGGTAAAGAGAATGCGTTCTGGATAATAATGGACTATGCAAATATTGTGATCCACATTTTCAAAACAGAGTACAGACAGTTCTACAGGCTGGAAGAGCTCTGGGCAGACGCAGACAAGACTAACTATCAAGACTAAACACAATGAGTGAAGAGAATAAAAACAACATTAATAAGAAGTTATCAAATATTAAGCCCCAGAAGTTTAACAGCCTCTGGATTATACTTATCATTCTCACAGGTATAGCTATAATGTGGAACTCCTACGAAGGGGGTGAGCCTGTCAAGACTGAATGGTTTGAAGTTAAAGAGAAAATGATTAAGCATGGAGACATCGAAAAGATAGTCTTCGTTACTAATCAAAATATGGCAGAGGTGTTTATCAGAAAAGACAGCCTCTCAAAGTACAAAAACAAATTTGGCGGTAAAGAACCTAAATTTGGCCCACAGTTCTATTTCATCGTATCCGCAAACTTCAACCTTGAAGACCAGGTAGATGTAGTTATGGCGGGCGTTGAGCCTGAGAAAAGGTTTTCAGTTGAGACCGAGCAAAGGACCAATTATTTTGGAAAGGCTCTTGAATGGCTTCTGCTTCCGTTGATGCTTATAGGTTTGTGGATATTCTTCTTCAGAAGGATGAACAAATCCATGGGTGGAGGCGGCTCTCAGGGCGGAGGAATCTTCTCTGTAGGCAAATCCCAGGCAAAACTATTTGACCGTGACAATAATGTCAAGGTTACATTCAAGGATGTAGCCGGTCTTGAAGAGGCAAAGGTAGAGGTTATGGAGATTGTTGACTTCCTTAAAAACCCCAAAAAATACACAAATCTTGGTGGAAAGATTCCTAAAGGAG
>CAZPRX010000117.1:0-4636 GCA_964588835.1 uncultured Muribaculaceae bacterium | reverse complement strand
TCAAGAATTTTTTTACCGATAATTATGACCACCCAATGTTTGAAGACGGAATACAACTTGTTGACATGGTTTATCTGAAGAAAAAATTATAAATATCTGCTGCTAACAAGAGGTTTACACCATAGGAGTTTTAGTTGTATCTCAATCATTTAAGTCCGCATCAAGTTTTGTAACGGGCGATACAGAAGAAGCTATTAAGTCTCCTCCATCTCATACCACCAACCGTTACCACCAATGCTAAAAAGACAGACGACACAGCAAGACAATGACTGAAAATGGACTCGATATACAGACCATATCGACCAAGCGGACAGACTTTCAAGCTGACTGTGTTTTCTTTGGGACAGGTGACAGAAAAGAAAGAAAAGGCCCACCCTTCGCATTTTTAAAATTTCTCTGCCAGCCCGCATTTGGCACAGTTGCAAAGCCTCTCAAGCCAACCTACAACCCAAGCTTTGCAAAAGAGCCAAATCTTCCAACCTCTCAGTATTATTATACTTTGTATCACTATAGTCAGGTTAAAGCTGACATTCAGACTATGAAAAATAAGTTTATATCAACGCAATCCAATGAAATTCTTACTCATTTTAATCGAATGAACAAGGATTGTTTTGACTATTCTGAAGCACAGACAGCATTGCCAGTTTCAAGCGAAAGTGCATTAAAGGAACTCCTTAGTGATATGGTTAAAAGAGGGCTTTTAATGAGATTGAAGAAAGGCTTGTACTATATCATACCCTATGAACAAGAAGCCCATTCTTTTATGCCTGATTGGCATTTGTTAGCTGAACACTTAACGAAAGGTACAGAACACTATATAGGTTATTACTCTGCTATGCAAATCCATAACCTAATTACTCAGCCATCTCTGAAGGAGCAAATTGTTGTTGCAAAACAAATTCGGCCATCTACCTTAAAAATCAAGGATGTAAGTTTTCAATTCATTTATCATAATGCCGATCACTTTTTTGGTTCTAAGAAAGTATGGATAGACAGCTTCAATAAGGTAATGTGTTCTGACCTGGAGAAAACAATTATCGACTGTTTGTTTAAACCGGATTATGCAGGGGGTATTGTTGAGATTGCCCGGGCAATTTATACATCAAAAGATAAAATCAAATATGACAAGCTTCTTGAATATTCGCAAAAATTTAACTCACAAGCAGTAATAAAGCGTTTGGGATTCCTTCTTGAAACCCTTGAAATAAATTCAGGAATTACAAAACAATTGGTGAAGGCTAAAACAGCATCCTATGTTCCTCTCGACACGGAACTTCCGAAATCTGGCAAAATGATAAGCCGTTGGAGTATTCAGCAAAATATTGATACAGAAACTATTAAATCTGCTATTTGCACATGATTAAACCTGGCGAAATACAAAACAAGGCAAGAGCGGTTGGTGTGCGTGACCAGCAGATTGAGAAGGATTATATTCTCTCTTGGATTTTGTAAGGCATTGCCCAGCATGAGCAGCTTTCAAAGGCTATAACTTTTAAAGGTGGTACAGTATTAAAGAAAGTATACTTTGAAGATTATCGATTTTCAGAAGACCTTGATTTCACTTTGCTCGATAGTGATATTTCGAATGAACAAATCTTTGAATGGTTCTCTGAAGCGTTTGAATACATCCAAGAAGAAGCAAATATTCCACTTGAAATCATTGACGACAACGAACATGAAGATGGTGGCATCAACTTCTACATCAGCTATGTTGGACCGCTCGGCGGATTGGGAGCCAATAAAAAGGTCAAGGTCGATATTTCAAGAAGTGAATTATTGGTATTTGATCCAGTTATGAAAAAAGTATTTCTGGGTTACTCAGATCAGGAAGAATATGAACTACTTTGCTACCCATTAGAAGAAGTCTTAGTAGAGAAAATGAGAACTGTAATGCAACGTATGCAAGCTCGTGATTTTTACGATATCTGGTACCTTCTTGAAATTCATGAAATGGATATCGACTTATATGCAAATGAGTTTCGGGTGAAGTGTGAGAGCAAGGAGATAGACCCGACTGAATTTCACAAGAAACTGGAACAGCGACTTCCACAATACAAAGGACGTTGGCAATCTTCTATGGCTGATCAAATTCAAGACTTGCCTGAATTTGATGAAGTGCATAGAGAAGTTATGCGACACTTAAAGAAATTAGAATTATGACACAAAAATAATTAGAAGATTATCTATGGGGAGTGGCTAACATTCTGAGAGGGATGATTGATGCGGCTGACTTTAAACAATACATTTTTCCGTTGCTGTTTTTTAAGCGGGTTTCGGATATATGGGATGAAGAATATCAGGAAGCATTGGAACTTTCAGATGGGGATGTGGACTATGCTCATTTTCGTGAAAACTACCGTTTCCAGATTCCGGAGGGTTGCCATTGGAGTGATGTTCGAGCCACTTCATCAGATGTTGGTAAGAAACTTCAAAATGCCTTGCATCAAATTGAAAAGGCCAATTTTGAATTGTTGCATGACGTATTTGGCGATGCACAATGGACTAGCTATTCTTGTCCATACTGGACCACCATTCTGGCGGATACTGGGCCACCGTACCGGAGCAAACCCGTTCATTATTTCTATTTGTGGGACTACCTTTGTGTCAGGGATAAACATAAGAGATTCTGTTACTAATAACTTTATTACTAATAACTTTATTACTAATAATGTTATTACTAATAAATTTATTATGTATCTTTATTGAACCAAAACTTCAAATCATTATGGAAAACAAACCATTCATATTTGGGGTAGCAACATCGGGAGACAACTTTACAGACAGAGAAAAGGAAACAGCCCGATTGCTCTCAAATTTTACACATGGGATTAATACAATCTTGATCTCACCTCGCAGGTGGGGTAAAACCTCTTTAGTAAAAAAAGTATGCAATCTAGCTCATTCAAGCCAATTGAAAATAGTTTATATAGACATTTTCTCTTGCCGAACAGATAATGAGTTTTACACTGCTTTCGCTTCTTCTGTTTTAAAACAGACCTCCTCAAAATTTGAAGATTTAACTATGGGAGACTTTTCAATATCATTTGAGTTAAATCAAAAAAACAATGATGTTGATGAGATTTTACAATTGCCGGAAAAGATTGCAAAAAAGAAGGGTTTTAGCATAGTTATCTGTATTGATGAGTTCCAGCAAATAGCTGAATTCAAAGATTCCAAATCATTTCAGAAACGTCTGCGTGCGGTCTGGCAACTTCAACAGTCAGTCTCATACTGCCTGTTTGGCAGCAAGAAACACTTGATGAATGAGCTTTTTGAGAAGAAAAGTTTGCCATTCTACAAGTTCGGAGATGTGATTTATCTCCCAAAAATATCAACAGATGACTGGACTTCATATATATGTGAACGTTTTGAATATACCGGAAAATCAATATCAAAAGAGTTAGCAGAAAAAATTTGCCTTACAGTAGATAATCATTCGTCATATGTTCAGCAATTGGCATGGCTGATATGGATTCACACTAAGGAAAAGGCAACCGAAGAAAATTTTGCAGATGCACAGCAAGATCTAATTGACCAAAATTCTCCTTTGTTTGAAAAGCAGACCGAGAATCTCTCTTCATATCAGATGAATTTTTTAAGAGCATTAGTAGATGGTGTAAAAAGTGAATTTTCCACACAGGAGGTTCTTCAAAAATACCAATTAGGATCCTCTGCAAATGTGAGTATTATAAAACGAGCTCTTATTAAAAAGGAACTAATTGAGATCGATAATAAACAAATTTCTCTAGCCGACCCGGTATTGAAATTGTGGCTTATGAAAGAACTTTCTCTTTAGTGAGTTAATATTGCTAAATCGGCACAAATTGAAGAGGAGCGAGATATGAAGCGGGAGTGTCGGACCCCCTCTGAGTGTCGGACCCCCTCTGAGTAGGACAGTGACTCTTTAGACAAATTTCAATAAATTTGTAAAGAGAAACGACAAGATGAAAAAGACAAGAATTAGCGAATCACAGATTATTAAAGCTCTCAAAGAGTGTGACTCCGGTACATTTACAGAGATTATTTACCAGAGAGTACGGCATTTCAAGAGCTAACCTCTATTTATGGAAGAAGAAGTATTCCGGGGTTGATGTAAGCCAGCTTAAACGATTAAAAGAGTTAGAGGAGGAGAATCGCCGGCTAAAGCACATGTATGCTGAACTATCAATAGATAACAAGATACTAAAAGAGGTCATTGAAAAAAAGCTCTAAAACCCGAAGCTAACCGAGCAATGGATGATAGATTAAACGAAACTATTAAAGAAGCAATTTAAACCAAAAAGGCTAAAAGGTTCATGTCCCAAAATGGGGATTTAGACATATATAATTAAAGTCCCTCAGGATATAGATGCTTTACTGAACAGAATATACCGCTTCTGGAACTATGGTGTGCGCTTTTCAGATTTTGCGACGGTTAGTCAGTCAAACCTCCTCCTGGACATTGTACCCTGAGTTACTAGGCAAAAAGGAAGATTGAAATGCAGAAGATTAATAAACAGAATGCAGCCGCACTTGAAAAATATTACAAGGAGATTTTGAAATAATTTGTCTTAGACGGAAATATTCTGGCTTCACTGGAGATATACGCATATACAACAGGAAAAATTTGATACCGGAACTAATATCAATTTCCTTC
>CAZPRX010000116.1:0-4638 GCA_964588835.1 uncultured Muribaculaceae bacterium | reverse complement strand
TCTTGAAGAGGCAAAGGTAGAGGTTATGGAGATTGTTGACTTCCTTAAAAACCCAAAAAAATACACAAACCTTGGAGGAAAGATTCCTAAAGGGGCGTTACTTATAGGCCCTCCGGGCACAGGAAAGACCCTCCTTGCAAAGGCAGTTGCCGGTGAGGCCGATGTTCCATTCTTCTCAATATCCGGATCTGACTTTGTAGAGATGTTTGTGGGCGTAGGCGCATCAAGAGTAAGAGACCTGTTCAGGCAAGCTAAAGAGAAGGCTCCCTGCATCGTCTTTATTGATGAAATTGATGCAGTGGGACGAGCCAGAGGAAAGAATGCAGGATTCTCCTCAAACGACGAGAGAGAGAATACCCTCAATCAACTTCTTACAGAGATGGATGGCTTTGGATCAAATTCCGGAGTAATCATCTTGGCTGCTACTAACAGAGCAGATATTCTTGATAAAGCACTTATGAGGGCAGGCCGGTTTGACAGGCAAATCCACGTTGACCTTCCGGAACTCAGAGAGAGGATGGAGATATTCAAGGTACACCTACGTAATCTCAAGCTGGTAGAGGGTTTTGATATTGAATTTCTGGCTAAGCAGACACCTGGCTTTTCGGGAGCAGATATTGCAAATGTATGTAACGAAGCTGCACTTATAGCTGCAAGAAATAATAAAGAGTTCATTGAGAAGCAGGACTTCCTTGACGCTGTTGACAGGATTATTGGCGGACTTGAACGGAGAAGCAAAATTATCTCTCCTGAAGAGAAGAGAACTATTGCCTTCCACGAAGCCGGGCACGCAACCGTAAGTTGGATGCTGCCTCACGCAAATCCGCTTCTAAAGGTTACCATCATACCTAGAGGGAGAGCCCTTGGAGCGGCATGGTACCTGCCTGAAGAGAGACAAATTACCACAACTGAACAGCTGATGGACGAAATGGCAGCTACTTTGGGTGGAAGAGTTGCAGAGGAGATTGTAAATGGTAAAATTTCGACCGGAGCATTAAGTGACCTTGAGAAGATAACAAAGCAGGCATATGCTATGGTATCTTATCTGGGAATGAGCAAAGAGGTAGGTAATATTTCATTCTACGATTCATCGGAATCGGCAGGATTCAATCTTGGTAAGCCATATAGTGAAAAGACAGCCGAGCTTATAGATGCTGAAGTAAAGAAATTTATTGAAGAGGCATATAAAATGGCAAGAAAGGTGCTTACTGAAAACAGTGAAGGATTTACCAAACTGGCAGAGCTACTGCTGGAAAAAGAGGTTATCTTTGCAGAGGATTTAGAGAATATTTTTGGCAAAAGAGCCGGTAAACAACCTTTGGCATAAGATGAACAACACAGTGGTGAGAACATTGAGCGGACTTGTCTTCCTGCTGATAATGGTAGGATCTCTGCTCATCGGACCCATCGCATACGCAGCCGCAATGCTTTTTATTATTGGGGTTGTTATGCATGAGTATCTTGAAATAAGTCTTGGCAACAAATACAGGATTCCCAGATTTCTGGCAATTCTTACAGGTTTGTCACTGTTTCTTATTTTGTTCCTCATCCTTGAATATAATATTGAGGTAAAGATGCTACTTCTGGCACTTGTTCCTCTGGTAGCTACTTACATTTCACTTATTTGGGAAAAAGATGCAGAGTCTTACCAGAAGAATCAATATCTGGTGGGCTCTGTTCTCTATACTGCACTTCCATTTGCTCTTACAACACTCATTGTTTACAAAGAGAACGGAGAATTTGACGGAACCACACTCCTATTCTTCTTTATTATTTTATGGGTATCGGACATAGGTGCTTATGTATTTGGAATGCTATTCGGGCAGAAAAACGGGCACAAGCTTTTCCCATCAATCTCTCCCAAAAAATCATGGGAAGGGTTTTATGGCGGACTTGGCTCTGCGCTTGTATTTGCCATCATAATCTACTATACAGGTTTATCTGACTTCAACCTTTTCCACACTCTTGTTGTTGCTTTTATAATCAATATTGCAAGTGTCCTTGGAGATCTGGCGGAGTCTCAATTCAAAAGGAACTTTGGTGTAAAGGATTCCGGCTCACTAATGCCCGGACACGGAGGACTTCTGGACAGGTTCGACGGAGCCCTTACTTCATTTCCACTAGCTATAGCATATATTAAACTCCTTTCACTTTTTTAATAAATGAAAATTCACAAAGAGGGCTATAAAATAATCTTAAACAGCTTCTGGATACTGGCCATTCCGGTAATTGCCGTTTATCTTATATTTCCGGAGGGAAATGCTGTGTGGTATACACTCGTTGCCGCATTAATGCTTTTTATTCTTGTTGTAAGATTTTTCAGGTTCCCTGACAGGATTCCAGATTTAAACGACAACGTTGTTCTTGCTCCTGCTGACGGAAAAATTGTTATTGTAAAAGAGGTTTACGAGGGGGAGTTTCTCAAGCAGAACTGCTTGCAGGTCTCTGTTTTTATGAGCGTTTTCAATGTTCACATTAACTGGTTCCCGGTAAAAGGTATTGTAAAATATTACAAATACCACCCAGGTAGATACCTTGTTGCAATGCATCCAAAATCATCAGAAAAGAATGAGAGAACTACAATTGTAGTTGAGAACGAGAGAGGGGTTATCCTTTTCAGACAGATTGCAGGTTATCTTGCAAGAAGAATTGTTTGTTACGCAAAGGAAAGCATCGCAGTTGAACAGGGAGACCAGGCAGGATTTATTAAATTTGGATCCAGAGTTGACATCTTCCTCCCTTTAGATGCAAGAGTTCAGGTAACAAAAGGACAGAAGGTTACAGGAACGCAAACAATTATTGCGACCCTTCCTGAACCGGTACAATAAAGAAGAATTCTATTTAATATAGGCAGACATCTCAAAGGCGGCTTCGGCTGCCTTTTTTGCTGTTGCTGAGGCAAAGTCATCACCTTTGCCGGCAAAGATTATATTTCTGGATATATTCACTAGCAGTCCACACTTTGAATTCATGCCCGCAGCTGCAACCTGGGCAATTGTCCCCCCCTGAGCACCCACTCCAGGTACCAGAAAAAAATGGTCGGGGGCCAACTCTCTAATCTCAGCAAGTTTTTCAGGACGGGTTGCGCCCACCACAAACATAAGCTGGTCCGGGCTACCCCACTCCATACCCTTCTCAATCACTCTCTTGTAAATATCCATTTCAAAATCTGAGGCAGACGGATTAGATGTAAGAGCCAGAATTATTGACCACTTCCCTTCATACTTAAGAAAAGGCTCAACAGAGTCCTTACCCATATAGGGTGCAAGGGTAACCGCATCACAATCCATCCTCTCAAAAAAGGCTTTTGCATATCTGTCCGCAGTGTTCCCTATGTCACCTCTCTTTGCATCGGCAATAATCATAATCGAAGAATCAACATTGCGGATGTACTCCACGGTCATTTCCAGCTGCTCCCATCCCGGAGCACCCTCGGCCTCATAAAAGGCGAGATTAGGCTTATAAGCGACTGCGTATGTATGCGTCGCATCAATTATTGCTTTGTTAAACTCAAAAATGGGATTCTTTAATGAAGCTACAGTGGCTGGGAACAATAAGGGATCCGAGTCAAGTCCGATGCAGAGGAAACTCCTTTTTCTTTTAATATTCTGGAATAACTGCTCTCTGTTCATATTACATCTGGTTAAGCCGATTACTCGCCTGTATCCTTAAGCCTCTCTGCGTTCTCTGCAATTTGAAGCAGATCGATTACCTCCTGTACTGCACCATCCATAAAAACAGGAAGATTATACATTGTATAGTTTATACGGTGATCGGTAACGCGAGACTGAGGATAGTTGTATGTACGAATCTTTGCAGAGCGGTCCCCTGTTGAGACCATCGTCTTTCTCTTTGCAGATATCTCGTTAAGGTACTTCTCATATTCCAGATTATACAAACGAGTTCTTAATTCAGCCAGTGCTTTTTCGTAGTTTTTAATCTGTGATTTCTCATCCTGGCACTGAACCACAATCCCAGTAGGCATGTGTGTGAGCCTGATTGCTGAATATGTAGTATTTACAGACTGTCCGCCCGGTCCGGATGAGCAGAATGTATCTTTTCTTACATCACTAATGTTCAACTCTATATCAAACTCCTCTGCTTCAGGAAGTACAGCCACTGAAGCTGCAGATGTATGAACCCGGCCCTGAGTCTCTGTCTGTGGCACACGCTGAACTCTGTGTACTCCACTTTCGTACTTAAGTACTCCATAAACTCCGTTACCTGATATTTTGCAAATCACCTCTTTGAAGCCACCGGAAGTACCTTCACTCTGACTGTTTATCTCAAGCTTCCAACCCTTTCTTTCAGCAAATTTAGCATACATTCTGAAAAGATCTCCCGCAAAAATTGAGGCCTCATCTCCACCGGCACCAGCACGTATCTCAACAATTGCATTCTTTGAGTCCTGAGGATCTGCCGGAATCAGAAGAAGTTTAATCTCCTCCTCCATTGCTGGCATCGCCTCCTCAATGAAAGCTATCTCCTCCTTTGCCATCTCTCTCAGCTCCTCGTCCTTTTCGTTTTGAATGATATCCTTAGCATTTTCTAGGTCAATCACCATTTTGCGATATTTGTTACCCACCTCCACAAGTGGTTCAAGATCCCTGTACTCCTTGTTAAGAGACACATACCTCT
>CAZPRX010000115.1:0-4665 GCA_964588835.1 uncultured Muribaculaceae bacterium | reverse complement strand
ATACTTGATATGAAGGCGAACGGGACTACAATTATCCTCTCTACCCACAATATGGAGTCTGTTGAGGAGCTTTGTGACAATATTGCACTTGTAAACAAGTCAAAGCTTATACTGTCAGGAGGTCTTGATCAGATTAGAAAAGATCACGGAAGAAACGAAGTTGAACTTTTATACAGAGGTGAGAGCAATATAATAGCACCTTTTGATTCTCTTTACAAAATTGTGTCTGATGAGGATCACAAAGGGATAAGAAGGGCAGTTCTGGAGGTTAACAAGGGTGTTGCCTCAAATGCTGTAATTGGTGAGCTGATTAAAGAGGCCGATGTTGTCTCATACAGAGAGCTTATACCAAGAATGAATGACATTTTTATCAAACTCGTAAGCTAATTGAAGAACATGAAAACAGACAAGCTATTTCTCATCATATCAAGAGAATTTTTAATACGGGTAAAGAAAAAATCTTTTATTTTTCTAACTATACTAACCCCAATTTTCTTTGCCGCTCTAATGATACTGCCTACAGTATTCATGATGATGTCAGAGGGTGAAAAGGGGCAGAAAATTTTAATATCTGACCAGAGTGGAGTTACTCAGGGATTCTTCCAGGATACAGAAGAGATTATTTGGTCCTATGATAACCAGACATCAGTGGATGAGCTTAAGAAAACCTTTTCTGAGAAGGGTTTCATAGCGATGCTTGATATCTCTTCGCCTGATTCTCTGTTAAATGTAGGAGTTTCTGCATATTCAGTCAAGCAGCTAAATGTGGATGCTATCGGTAGTATCGAAAGTAACATTAAAAAGGCTGTGCAGAAGAAAAAACTGGACAAATACAATATTGAGAACCTGAACACAATAATCAAAGATATCAACACAAACATCTCTGTTAAGACCTTTACACTTGATGACGAGGGAGGGGAGAAGCGCTCAATGGTTGAGATTTATATGGTTATTGCATATGTGGGTAGCCTTCTTATTTACATGTTCATCTTCATGTTTGGCTCTATGGTGATGAGAGGCGTGATTGAGGAGAAAACAACACGAATAATTGAGGTAATTGTCTCTTCTGTAAAACCTTTTGAGTTGATGCTGGGTAAGATTTTGGGTGTAGGCTCCGTTGCTCTGCTGCAATTTATTATATGGATTGTACTCTCGTTTGGAATTGTATTGGGTGCGCAGTCTTTTTTGGGAAGTGATTCATTGTCTTCTACAGCTGAAATGACCAAATCGCTATCAGGAGCATCCGGGCAGGAGGTAGCCGCTATGGCCGAGGCATTGTCAGAAGACTCTACACCTTTCCAGGAGATTATGACAGCTTTAGGAAGCGTGAATTTCACGGAGGTGATTCTTACATTCCTGGCTTACTTTATACTAGGATACTTACTTTACGCCGCGATGTTTGCTGCAGTGGGATCTGCTGTTGATAATGAGGCCGATACACAGCAACTGGTTCTTCCAATAACACTTCCGTTGATAATTGGGCTTTTTCTAATGATGCATACTTTTCAGCATCCGGGAAGCTCCCTCTCTTTCTGGGGCTCCATGATACCTTTTACCTCGCCAATGGTTATGATGGCTCGAATTCCTTTTGGAGATGTTCCTCTCTGGGAACTTTTACTATCTCTGGGTCTGCTTTTAGGAACATTCCTCTTCATGACATATGTTTCAGCGAAGATTTACAGAGTTGGAATTCTTATGTATGGTAAGAAGGCAAACTGGAAGGAGATTATGAAATGGCTGAAATATTGATTGGGAATAACAATAATTAATTACAAAATGAAGATCAATAAAGAAATAGTGCTCTCTTTGATACTTCTTGCAGCCATACCTTTTGCTTCATGGGGGCAGGATGTGAGATTTGAGTGGAGAGGAAGCCGGGTTCTGATGGACAGCACTCTTAACCATCCTGAAGAGCCTAATGTAAAGGCAATAATCGGAAAATACAAACCTTCACTTGATGCCAGAATGCAAGAGGTGATAGGAGTATCTGAGAATGAGATGAGATCCGGAAGACCGGAATCTCTGCTCTCAAATTTTGCTGTAGATGCATTGCAGGAGTTTGCCCAGATCCACTCAAATAATGAAGTCGATTTTGCCCTTACAAATTTTGGTGGAATCAGAGCTTCTCTTCCAGGTGGGAATGTAAGGTTATACGACATCTTCTCAATTTTTCCGTTTGAAAACTATGTTGTAATTCTGGATTTAGATGGTAAAAGTGTTCGAAAACTCTTTGAATCCTTTGCCAGAAACAGAGTAGAGGCTTTTTCAGATAATGTAAGGCTTGTGATTGATGAAGATGACGGAGAGTTAGAGAAGTTGCTTATAAATGGAAAAGAGCTGGATGAAAGCAAAGTATACAGGATTGCAACTATTGATTTTCTGTTAAGTGGAGGAGACAACGTTGTTGCATTGAGGGATGCTATAGCTGTTGAAGAGACAGGAGCCCTCATAAGAGATGCAATTATTGAAAAAATCAAAAAGCAGACGGAACGAGGGGAGAAGATAACCGCTAAAATAACCGGGAGGGTAAAGTATGAAGACTAAAATGATTGTTTCAGTGCTTTTAGCAACACTTTTCCTCACTCTCTCCTGCGGAGTGGAGGCACAGAGTTTGGTTATTCTGCATACAAATGATACTCACAGTAATATTGAGCCGGCTACATCCGGCAGAAATGCAGGAATGGGTGGAGTTCAGAGAAGGGCAAACTACTTTGCGTCGGTAAAAGCGGAGAACAAAAATGTTCTTATACTAGATGCAGGTGACTACAATCAGGGAACTCCATATTTTACACTTTTTGGGGGTGAAACTGAAGTAGAGTTGAATAATGCAATGGGTTATGATGCAGTAGCACTTGGTAACCATGAGTTTGACAATGGCGTTGAACACCTTGCAAGCAGACTTAAAAGGGCAAAGTACCCCACATTATCGGCTAATTATGATTTTACCGGAACGCCTCTTGAGGGTGTTATCAAACCTTATGTTATCATAAAAAAGGGGGGTAAGAGAATTGGGATAATTGGAGTCACTCTGGACCTTAAAGGCTACGTTGCAGAAAAATCAAGAGCCGGAGTTAAGTATACAAATCCAATTCCAGTTGTAAACGAACTTGCAGCAATGCTCAGAAACAAAAAAGGCTGTGATCTCGTTATTGTCCTTAGCCATCTTGGCTACGACGGAGGAACACCCAGCAAACCTGCAGACAAAGAGCTAGCTGCCCTTACATCTAACGTGGACATAATCATAGGAGGGCATTCCCATACATTTATGGAGGAGCCCGAGTTGGTAATCAACAGAGATGGAAAGGGTGTAATCATTAACCAAACCGGAGCTGCCGGAGTGTTTGTGGGAAGGATTGATATATCCTTCAAAAAATAGTTAAATGATTATTTATGAATAGGATACCTCTATTTTTTTGTATAGAGGTATCTTTTTATTTTTTGGGTAGCTGTCTTCTCAAATTGTTGAGGAGTGTCTTTTATCAGAGATATTTTAGAAAATTTATTAACCCTTGAGTTAACATATTCTGAAACCTCCCTTTTAAGCTGCTCCATTTTGTCATTGAAAATCCTCACAGCTTCATCCTTGGTGTCTTCGTATGTGTGTACGAGCATATCTTTTTTCTCGTAATACATTGCAAGAGCCTCCTCTTTCATCTCCTGAACAGCTTTAAGCTTATCGGGATTAAAGTGAACAAGTGCAATGAGTTTTCCCTTGTATGTTGTAACAACTGACTCGGCAACCATAGGGTGAGCATTTATGACAGACTCAATCTCCTCAGGATAGATATTCTCTCCGCTTGGGCCAAGAATCATGTTTGAAAGCCTTCCTTTTATAAATAATCTTCCGGTTTTGTCAATAATTCCAAGGTCCTTTGTTCTGAAAAACCCATCTTCAGTGAACGCCTGTTCTGTAGCTTCAGGGTTTTTGTAATATCCCATCATTATATTTGGTCCCTGAGCAACAATCTCCCCTTCTCCATTTTCAGGATTTGGATTGTCAACTCTTAGTGTTACTCCATGTACAGCAGGGCCGGTAGATTGCCACTTCACCCATTTGCCAACGGCTCCGGCAAGTAATGGCGAACACTCAGTTAATCCATATCCTATAGCGTAAGGAAATTTCGCTTCAAGGAGGAATCTTTCAACTGTCCCGTCAAGTTTAGCACCACCTATACCAAAGAAGCGGATTCTTCCTCCAAAAGTCTTCATCAATTTCTTTCCGGCAACTCTGTGGAGTAGTTTCCTTCCAATAGTAGTTCCATAAATTGACTTCATCAGAGGAGAAGAGGTAAACTTAGGAAGAACACTGTTTCTGTATATCTTTTCAATAATCAAAGGTACACTAAGCATTGTTGTAGGCTTGGTTTTAGACAGAGCCTGAACAAGGAGAGTAGGCGTAGGGGCCTTCTCCATATAATATACAGATGATCCGCTCATCATTGGCAGCATCATGCTCAGGCTGTTCTCCATTGTGTGTGAAAGTGGCAGAACAGATAGCCAGACATCCCACTCAAAGCTAGGTCTTAGCTTAGCCGCTGCATAAAGGTGAGTGCAGAGATTTCTGTGACTAAGCATAACTCCTTTTGAACTTCCGGTAGTACCTGATGTGTATATAATCGAAGCCAGCTCCTCTCTTTCCGGAGCACTTGTTGAGCTCACCGGCTC
>CAZPRX010000114.1:0-4666 GCA_964588835.1 uncultured Muribaculaceae bacterium | reverse complement strand
TACTTTTGACTGGAGTTAGTTGAATTTTTTAGTGATTATTGAGCCCTTAGGCTAAAAAAATCGGCAGGCATGTAGAAACGATATCCTTACATACCTGCCGGTTTTTATTTTTATCCTTCTATCTACTTGGATCCAAACGATTTCATAAACTGAACTCTTTCAAACCTCTCCGGATTAGGGATATTTGAGTAGTTAAGCTTTCCTCTGAAGTCTGAAATCTTATCAAATCCCTGAGTCTCCATAAATAGATGTATATCATCAATTGCTTGGGTAATTGCCTCAGGTCCTCTCTGATACAAGGCTGTACACATTTGAGCGGTAGTGGCCCCTGCAAGAAGCTGTTTAAGTACTATGGTTCCATTGTGGATTCCGGTACTTGCAGATAAATCTATTCCCGGAACAAGAGCAGAGACAATTCCCATCCATCTGAGCTCCTTAAGATGCTCCAGCTCGCTAGAGTAAGCATCGGCAGCAATAATTCTAACCTTCTTTATGTCAATATCCGGCATGTAGAAGCGGTTAAACATAACCACTCCTTTTGCTCCCCTTGATTTAAGTCCGTTTACAAAGCCGGGAAGGTTTGTGTAGTTATTGGCAATCTTAACGGCAACCGGTATTGTTACCCTTTTGGCAACTGATGCAACAACTTCAAGGTAATCATCCTCAATCTGGTTTGGCTTTTTTGAAACACTTAGAGGCATTGAGAAGATATTTAACTCCAGTCCATCTGCTCCGGCATCCTGAATCTCTTTGGCAAACTCTACCCATTCACCCATGGAGTGACAATTAATACTTGCAATAACGGGAACTGAAACGGTGTCTTTGACGTCCTTTACCAGTTTTAAATACTTTGCGATTGAATTATGCCTGATATAGTGGTGGAGGTAGTCTGCAGACTCAGGATAGTCATGAGACTGATTAGCCAGAAACTCGGCCTCATCAACTATCTGTTCCTCAAAAAGAGACTTTACAACTATTGCCCCCACGCCGGCTTTATCAAAAGCGGCTACTTTATCAAGCTGAGATGTAAGTCCTGAACTTGCTGCCAGGATAGGGCTGCGAAGCTGCAAACCCATATAGTTAACGGACAGGTTAGACATATCTGTTAAGTTTTAAATTTTTTCTAATACTTTTCTGAAGCTCACCCTCTCCTCAACAATTGCTCTCACTTTTTCAACAGGAACTCTCTCCTGAGCCATTGTGTCTCGTTCTCTTATAGTTACACAATTATCTTCTAAAGTCTGATGATCTATAGTAATACAATATGGGGTACCGATCGCATCCTGCCTGCGGTATCTCTTTCCGATGCTGTCCTTTTCGTCGTACTGGCAGTTGTAATCAAATTTGAGATCGTTCATAATCTCTCTGGCGCGCTCTGGCAGGCCGTCCTTTTTTACCAGAGGCAACACTGCTACCTTAACAGGAGCAAGAATTGCAGGCAATCTTAGTACTACCCTCTCCTCTCCGTTGTCCAGCTTCTCTTCTGTATAAGCGGTTGAATAAACCGCCAGGAAAGTTCTGTCTAGGCCAATAGAGGTCTCGACCACATACGGCACATAACTCTCGTTTGTCTCGGGATCAAAATACTGAATCTTTCTGCCGGAAAACTTCTGATGTTGACTTAGGTCAAAATCGGTTCTGGAGTGAATTCCTTCAAGCTCCTTGAAGCCAAACGGGAAATCAAACTCAATATCTGCTGCGGCATTTGCATAGTGTGCCAGTTTTTCGTGGTTATGGAACCTGTATTTTGCATCTCCAAGACCAAGACCTTTATGCCATGCAAGCCTCTTCTCCTTCCAGTACTCATACCACTTCATCTCCTCTCCCGGACGCACAAAATACTGCATCTCCATCTGCTCAAACTCTCTCATCCTGAAGATGAACTGCCTTGCAACAATCTCATTTCTAAAAGCCTTCCCTATCTGGGCTATACCAAACGGAACCTTCATTCTGCCGGTTTTCTGCACATTCAGGAAGTTGACAAAAATCCCCTGAGCTGTTTCAGGCCTTAGATATATGCAGCTGGCATCATCGCTCACACTACCCATCTGGGTTGAAAACATAAGGTTAAATTGCCTTACATCTGTCCAGTTACGGCTTCCCGACACAGGACATACAATTTCACAGTCGATAATCAGTTGTTTAACCGCCTCAAGGTCATTTGCGTTAAGAGCCTCATTCATCCTGCGGTTTACATCATCTGCCTTTTCACGGTTGCGAAGCACATTGGGATTGGTTTTCCTGAATTGCTCCTCGTCAAAAGAGTCTCCAAATTTCTTTCTACCCTTCTCAACCTCTTTTTCAATCTTCTCCTCAATCTTAGCTATATGGTCTTCAAGGAGCACATCTGCCCTGTATCTCTTTTTTGAATCCTTGTTGTCAATAAGAGGGTCATTAAACGCACCCACATGGCCGGAAGCCTCCCACACCTTAGGGTGCATAAAGATAGCCGAATCTATCCCCACTATATTGTCATTAAGGCGCACCATCGCCTCCCACCAGTATCTCTTGATATTGTTTTTCAACTCCGCTCCAAGCTGACCATAGTCATACACAGCACTCAACCCATCGTAAATTTCGCTCGACTGGAATATAAAACCATACTCTTTTGCGTGAGCAATCAAATTCTTGAACAACTCCTCTTGTGTCATAAATCTCAAATCTGTTTATAAACGGCAAAATTACTGCTTTTTTAGAGATTTTTGATAAATTTGCCCTTTATAAAAATAAGAAATATTGGGAACTATGCGCAAAATACTAGCAACACTGGCCTCCATACTCTTTTTTGCCTCGGTTTGGGCTCAACCTACTGCAACGTGGCAATTTGAACATAAAGACAACGGAGATGGGACAATTGATCTCATATTTAAAGCCACAATTGAGTCTCCATGGTACATGTACAACTCAGATCCTATAGAAAACGGTCCTCTTCCTACAACTTTTGAGGTGACTGCCCCTGGTGGTTACGAACTTGTTGGAAAGCTAAGAGACCTTGATAAAGCAAAATCAAAGATGGATGAAGCTTTTGGGATTGAGGTAAAAGTATTTGAAATTAAGGGTTCTTTTGTTCAAACCATAAGAAGAATCTCTAATGAACCACTTAAGGTGGAAGGACTTCTCACCTATCAGACCTGTAACGGAGGTGAGTGCCTGATGGATGAACTTGATGTAAAATTTGACATACCTGCAGGAGAGGCGGCTGAGGGTCCCGCATTAACGTCGGCCTCTGATGAAGCTGGCTCAGATAAGGGAGGCAGCGAAGGGCTGCTTGTTTTTCTTCTGATTGCATTTGCAGCAGGACTTGGCGGAGTCTTTACACCATGTGTGTTCCCTATGATTCCCATGACTGTAAGCTTCTTTATTAGCGGTGGCGGAAGTAAAAGAGACGGAATAATTAAGGGGCTTGTTTTTGGACTGTCTGTTACGCTTATATACACACTTGTGGGTGTTATTGTAGCTCTTTTCCAGAGTACAGATGCAACAGATGTTCTTGGAACGCACTGGATTCCTAATATTATTTTTGCAGTGCTTTTCATAATTTTTGCAATCTCATTTTTTGGTGCGTTTGAAATCACACTACCTACCGGACTGGCAAACAAAGCCGATGCAAAGGCAGACAAGGGCGGAATAATAGCCTCGTTTTTTGTAGCCCTCGCGATGGTAATTGTATCCTTCTCTTGCACCGGCCCGTTTGTAGGATCTATTCTTGCAGCAGCCGTGACGGGAGGTTTAGCTGCAAAGCCTATACTTGGGATGATGTTCTTTGGTCTTGCTTTCTCACTACCTTTTGTAATCTTCTCGTTCTTCCCTTCATTGATGAAGAAGATGCCAAAATCAGGCGGATGGCTCAATGTTGTTAAGGTTGTATTTGCATTTATCCTTCTTGGATTCAGTTTCAAATACCTTGCATCTGCAGATGCTTACTTTGGACTGGGAATTATTACTCGTACAATTGTTATTTCAGTGTGGATTGTTCTCGCAATTCTGCTTGGAACATATTTACTGGGCAAACTTAAAACCTCTCACGACTCAGAGGTGAGCCACGTGGGCACATTCAGGCTTCTCTTTGCAATAGCATCATTCTCTTTTGCCGTTTACCTTGTACCGGGACTATTCGGGGCACCGCTCAATTCACTGTCCGGATTACTTCCTCCAGCAGATGAGAGCACATTCACAATAGGTTCAGGCTCCGGTCAAACCGCCTCATCTACACAGGGAGAGCCTACTCAGGGCTTGTGCGGGCCTGCAAAGTATGCAAATACAAAGAATATTGTTCCTTATGGACTTCCGAGCTACTTCGACATAGCAGAGGCTCTCGAGTGCGCAAAAGAGCTTAATAAACCGATTTTGCTCTCGTTTAAATCCCACACCTGCAGTGCATGTAAAGTAATGGAGGCTAAAGTATGGAGCAATCCGGAGGTTCAGGCAATACTCAGAGATCAGGTAGTTCTTGTATCTCTATATGTTGATGACAGAACTGAGCTTCCGCTGGAAGAGCAGGTGACCTCAACAATTGACGGAAAGATTAAGAATACTCTTGGTAGAAAACTACGAGATTATCAACTTGCCAGATTTGGAAAAGCCTCTCAGCCTCTATACGTTATAGTGGGGCATAATGAAGAGGTACTCTCTGCTCCTGTAGGAGAATCTACAGTAGAGGAGTACC
>CAZPRX010000113.1:485-4714 GCA_964588835.1 uncultured Muribaculaceae bacterium | reverse complement strand
GAGCTCCATGATATCTGAAACCTCTCAGTTATCTCACTAAATTCTGGTTTATCGGTGTCCACTTCCGTAAAGACAATCTTGTTGTTGCCTGAATAGAGGCTGTCAATTGTCTCTTTTGTAATGTCACCTACAGCAATGCATGTCTTGCATCTCTGGGTTCCATGAAAATAGAGAACATTTATAACGCTGTCGCTTGTCTCAATTGTAATTTTTCCGGTATCTGCGGCTACCTGGCTATCCGATGAGTTCCTGTTTCCGCAGGAGAGGAACATTAAGGCCGAAAGGATAATTAGTGTGAATTTGTTCATAGTTTACTTATTGTAATGTTTATTTAAATTTTTATTTCTTAGGCCTGTTTGAATTTGCCGGCAGTTCTGTTTGCGTATTTTACAAGGGTTAGCATTACCGGTACCTCTACCAGTACTCCCACCACTGTGGCAAGTGTTGCTCCCGAGTTAAGACCAAAGAGCAGAATGGCGACTGCAACAGAGAGTTCAAAAAAGTTGCTTGCTCCTATTAGTGAGGCAGGGGCAGCGATGTTATGGGGTAGCCTCCACCTCTCGGCCCATTTATATGCTATAAAGAATATAAAGAAGGTCTGAATAATAAGTGGAATTGCTATAAGTATAATATTCAGGGGATTATTTAGAATTATCTCGCCCTGAAATGAAAATATTATTATTAGAGTAAGCAGTAAGCCTATAATGGTTGTGCTTTTGAATTTTGGGAGGAACCTATCTTCAAAGTATTTGATCCCCTTATTTTTAACTATTGTCCTTCTTATGATTACAGCAAGGGTGAGTGGAATAACTACAAACAAAACCACTGACATTATAAGTGTATTCCAGGGAATGGTAATACCTGTAATTCCCAGAAGAAGTGTTACAATTGGAATAAATGCCACCAAAATAACAAGGTCATTGATTGCTACCTGGACAAGAGTATATGCCGGATTTCCTTTTGTGAGGTGGCTCCAGACAAATACCATTGCTGTACATGGTGCTGCGCCCAAAAGAACAGCTCCTGCAAGGTACTCATTTGCAGTGTTAAAAGGTATTATTTGTATGAATATTACGTGAAAGAAGAGCCAGGCTATTCCGAACATTGTAAATGGTTTAATAAGCCAGTTTACAATAAGGGTTATTGTAAGTCCTTTGGGCATCTTTACAGCATTGACTACGCTAGTGAAGTCAATCTTGAGCATCATAGGGAGAATCATAATCCAGATAAGAATTGCAATGGGAATGGAGACATTTGCATACTCAAGCTTTCCAAGAAATTCCGGAACAGAGGGAATAAATTTGCCTACTGCGATTCCTGCGATAATACATAGTGCGACCCATACTGAGAGGTATCTGTCAAAAAACGAAATTCCTTCTCTCTCTTTCATCACGCAAGATTTTCAAGGTAAAAGCTGTGGAACTGCTCTTTTATCATATCTCTGATACGATAATATTCGCTCATGACATATTCCGGGGTGCCAGTTTTATGAGAAGGATCTTCAAATCCCATGTGAATTCTTTGCTTTACTTTACCCATGAATGCCGGGCAGGTCTCATTTGCATCGTCGCAAACGGTTATCACGTAATCCCACTCTTCGTTGATGTATTTGTCAACCATCTGAGGTGTGTGACTATATATGTCTATACCCAGCTCCTTCATGACTTTGGCTGCGGTTTGATTTACCTGTTCTGCAGGTTGGGTTCCTGCAGATCTCACTATCAGATCTTTGTCAAATGATTGGAGGAAGCCGTGTGCCATCTGGCTCCTGCAGCTATTTCCGGTACAAAGTATAAGTATCTTTTTCATCTAAATGTCAGTTTATAGTCCATGTTCGCAAAAATACGAAATATTAGTAATTCGCAAACAGACGAACTAAATATTTAAAAAAAACGTAACAACTAAACTTAACAGACAAACCCATCCTTCTTTATCTCCTGAAGAAAGTGAGAAAACATCTCCCTTGCCCTGTCCCAATTTTCTCTGTTTATACAATATTTAACGGTGGGAGAGGTTATTGTACCTTGAATAAGACCTGCATCTTTGAGCTCTTTAAGGTGTTGAGAGAGAGTGCTTTTTGCAACAGGTATTATCTCTGACATGTCTCCGTGATAACAGCAGGTCTGACTTGAGAGCAGCTCCAGAATTGCAATTCTTACAGGGTGTCCTAGTGCTTTTGCATACCTTGCAAGTTGTTTTTGTTCTGGTGTGAAAGTCTTCATTTTATTGTGTAGTTATTGTGAAGTAAAATTAATTTAATTTAATGAGAGTTTCTCTTTTAGTAATTTATATCCGCCTGCACTCGCCCTTAGTTTGACACCGCTGCTGAGATGGATAGTATAGCTCTCTTTTCCGTACAGTTCTGTTCTTACTATCATGCCTGAATTCACAATAACTGAACGGTGTATCCTTACAAAATAATCAGGGAGTGATGCTTCAAAATATTTCATTGTCTCCTCCTTGACAAACTTTCCATCCTGTGTGTGAAGCATAACATAATCCCCGTAGGCCTGAATGTAGTGGAGCTGATCGGCCTTAATAATGTGCAGCCGGTTACCCTCCTTGACGGATATGTTCTCAGATATGTTCACCTGTGGCCGTTTATCCTCTGTCTTGACAGGCTCTTCATCCTCAATACAACTCTTTAACGAGTACCATAGTTCAACGGAGAGCCACAACAGAAAACCTGTTGTTAAAACAAGTGGTAAAACCTTATAAAGACCTGCCTGTAAATCGGGATTAACCAAAGCAAGGGTTATTGCTGCTCCTGCGATAGCGGCCAGTTGCACTAAAAGAGCAACTACAGCTTTTGCTCCCGGTGCTTTAAGATAGACCCTCACGCTCCAGTAGTAGTAAGCGGAGCAGGAGAGTATTGCAATATAGACTGCGGAGATAATCAGAGAGTATATGGTCTTTTGAAAGTCACCATACCTCTCCACAAGTAGAGCAACAAGAGCCGCAGCAGTTAGTACTGATGCAGCTCCGGTCAATTTACCCAGTTTTGTCTCCGTTACAGGATGCATTCTATATTTATGGTTAGCCTTTAATTTCTACTCCTCCGAATGATACGTTACCTCTGATAACTAGTCTTCTTCCGTCGTTGTTAGTATCACCTGCCTGGAATCTCTTATCCTCTGTGCCTCCCAGAAAGTTTTTCACCTGTGTGTGGACTCTCCATCCAAAAGGTACATATATCTCAACACCTCCAAAGTTACAATCAATATCTATATAAGTATCACCCTCTTCAAGAGTTGTTCTTCTCAGATCAAGTACTGTCGCTCCAAAGCTGTTTCTAATTCGTGCCCCTTTAAAAACAGGGTCAACAACTATTTGGTTTACTGAGCCGAATGCCACTTCTGAGTCTACAAAGCCTTTGTCTGTTTTGTAGGAAACTTCGCTGGTAAAGTTACTCCCCTTGAAAGATTTACTTACGCGGGACTGAGGTCTTAAATAGCTAATCAGAAGAATTATTCCGAGTGCTACAAGGAGCAGAGGCCACCAGGTTGCAGCCCAATGCATACCAGCTCCGGTAAGCCTCGGCACAATAAAAAATAATCCTACTCCAATCATTATTGCACCGCCTGTGTTGTTTCTCTTGGTAAGCAGAACGATTCCTATTACAATCAGTAACATCTGCCATGAGATAAGAACGTTTAGTATCCCGTGTGTAATAATACCCAGATTTCTGCCTAGAAATACCAAACCTACGGCTACTATGATAATTGCAGCTACAACGGCTCCGTGGCCGTCTCTGCGGGGGCTGCTCCCTTCATTAATTACATGCATCTTTTTTGTGTTTTAAAAGTTTTTGCAAAGGTGGAGTGCCTGTGAGGTGAATTAAAGGTTTTCCCGACGAAACCGGGGTAAAATTCGGTAAAAACTCTACTTTGCCGGCGTGAAAAGGTATTTCTCAGCTCCAATAGATGATACATTTCCAATTGATGGATATGGAATGTGCATCCCGGCTACAGTCATTTTGTTCTTTATTACGTATTCCAGAATCCTCAGGCGACTATTTACAGCCATAACGGGGTCAGTATCGTATGAAATTGCAACCCTGGGGTAGGGCATTTGTATTGCCATCGCATGTGTAAGGTCTCCCCAAATCATAAGATTATCCACAATAAAAACAGTATGACCGGGAGTATGTCCGTATGCTGCCAAAGAGTTTACTCCAGAGATAACCTCTTTCGGGTACTCATCAGGGTGAAAAGTTATAATGTCGCCAC
>CAZPRX010000113.1:0-475 GCA_964588835.1 uncultured Muribaculaceae bacterium | reverse complement strand
CACAATATAAACAGTGTGCCCCGGTGTATGACCATATGCAGCCATTGAACTTATCCCGTGTACAAGTGAGGTGGGATCCTCTTTGGGTTCAAATATTATTATGTCGCCTGCATACAATTCGAGAATTTTTTTTGCGTTTTCAGGCGTGTTTTCGCTCTCTTTAAGTGAGAGATATATCTTTGCTCGAGGGAATGCCCTTTTATCTTCTCTTACAAGGCCGAGAAAATGGTCTGGGTGCAGATGTGTGATAAGAATTATTGATACATCTTCCGGCTTTACACCATGGGTTTCAAGGTTCTTAAAGAGTTCTCTTCCCAGTCCTGTATCCACAAGGATGTTTTTACCATCTGTCTTTACCAGAAAAGCATTTGTGCCTCCGGGATAGGTGTTGTCCGGAGCTGTTTCAGCAGCTATTTCAGGGGTGTATCCTATAAGGTTGTCGGCCTTCCTGGTGCTGTTAATTTCTGCAAGGAGG
>CAZPRX010000112.1:0-4720 GCA_964588835.1 uncultured Muribaculaceae bacterium | reverse complement strand
ATTTCTCTTACAGACAAGTCTATTTATGAATTCCCCGTAAGAAGTCTGCGCTTCAGCATTCAGAAAGAGACAAAAGTTCCGGGGGTTGAGCTCTATTTTGTTCATGAGGGAAGTGCCTATCTGTCAATTAGCAGAGGTATAGATGATAAGCTATTTTACAACAAAAGTATAAAGGCCGAATATCTGCACGAATTCGAGAACCACTTCTCCTACAAACTAGGTTATAATTTTACAAGACAAAAACCAGGAGGCAGTCTTGACTTTGGAGAGATTCCAATGCTGGATATTGGCGAATTTAGCGTAGATCTCAGGTACGCACCAAATGAGCAATACTACCAGAAAAGAACCTTCAGGACACCTATTGCAAGTAAATATCCCATTCTCCAGCTAAACTATACCTTAGGCAACAAAATACTCGGAGGAGATTACAATTACCATCTGTTCCGGTTCAATGCCAGCAAAAGGTTCTATCCCTCAGTAATAGGTTACACAGATGCTGTATTTGAGAGTGGACTTGTGCTGGGTACATTGCCTTTCCCTTTGCTGGAGATGCATAATGCAAACCAGTCATATATATATCAGGCCACAACATACAACCTCATGAACTTCCTGGAATTTCTGAGTGACAGATACGCCTCTCTATTTATTGACCATAATTTCAATGGTTTCTTTCTGAATAAGATTCCCCTGATCAAACATCTGGGATTGAGAGAAATAGTTACATTTAAAATACTATACGGCAGCCTTAGCAACAAGAATAATCCAAACTCTTACCCCGCCTCTTCACTGGCGGAGTGGGGACTAATGCCACTTCCTAAAGACAAATTTGGAAATCCATCCACATTCTCACTAAATAATGGCCCGTACATAGAGATGAGCGTAGGTATAGGAAACATATTTAAATTACTGAGAGTGGACCTGGTAAGGAGGCTGACCTATACAGACAACCCTAATATTACAAAATGGGGGGTGAGATTTAGGATCAAATTTGATCTGTAATGATTATATTTGACAAAGTATCAAATAACCCCATAAAATGAGACTCCATATAGCAAAGACATTGTTTTTAGCAATCATGTCAATTATCATGTTTACACCGGACATTGCATCATCGCAAACTCTCTTCGCATTAGACAACTACAGAATTCCTGTTGAAGTCAAATCAGCTGCAATCGGTAAGGTTTACAACCGTTCACTCACCACAGACCTTAATGAAAAGATTACTTACAAAATTATAAAAGACACTGCAGATATATTCAGGATTGATAAAGAGGGGAACATAAAACTAAAGAGGAGTAAAAAAGTAACATCCGATGGTCCTTTCAGATACTCCGTAACAATTTCAACTACTAGAAAAGGGGCAGATAGAAGAACAGAAATCAAGGAGTTTGAGCTTGTAAAAGATCTGTTCCTGAAAAACATGGTAGTTGCACACAGAGGAGCATGGAAGGAGTCAGTTGCTCCTCAGAACTCCATAAAGGCACTTAAAAACGCAATTGATCTAGGGTGTTCATGGAGCGAATTTGACCTTTGGATGTCATCTGACGGAATTCCTATATGCAACCACGACCCCTCCATTAAAGGCTATAAAGTAGAAGAGACCAAAGCATCAGTTCTTACATCTGTTGAACTATCTCCGGGTGAATATCTCCCTACTGTAGAACAATATATCAGAACTGCAATGGAGCAGAACAGAACAGGTCTTGTTGTAGAAATTAAGCCCTCCGGGATTAGCCTTGAAAGAACCTTAGAACTTACAGACAAAGTTGTTAAAATGGTACACGACCTCAAGGCACAAGCCTGGGTTTCCTATATCAGCTTTAGTTACGAATCACTTGAAAGAGTACTGGAACTTGACCCGCTTGCTAAAACAGCATACCTGGGAAGTAATAAAACAGTGGATGAGGTAAGCAAAAGCGGTATGTGGGGAGTAGATTTCAATATCAGTCTGTTTAAAAAAGACCCTCTTTTAGTTGTGAAGGCAAAAGAGAAGGGACTTACTGTTAACGTCTGGACAGTCAATCTGGAGGAGGACCTAAAGATGATGATTGATCTGGGAGTAGATTATATTACCACAAACGAACCTGAACTATTATTCAGAATGTTGGAAAAAAGATAACTTTTAAAAGACCTAATACTTTTCTAGAATGAGACGAATATCCTTAACGTTTTTTATAATAATTCAATTGGCAACTTCAGCTGTAATAAGTGGACAGAGCCATAAGATATACAGCCATCCCCAGGACAAGGTGATTTTTGAAAGATACATCTCTGTAATGAAGGGCAAAGAGAATCTCCCAATGGACAAATTGATTGTAGAGACAGCTAAATTCTTTCTGTCCGTTCCATATGTTGCCCACACTCTTGAACTAGAGCCGGAGGGCCTTGTAATTAATCTCAGAGGTCTTGACTGCACAACATTTGTTGAGACTGTAATTGCACTCTCAAAAACCATAAAATCCGGAGAACCATCATTTGAGAAATTGACAAACCATCTGGCATTTGTAAGATACCGTGAGGGTAAAATCACCGGATTCCATGACAGGCTCCATTACACAACAGACTGGATGTATGAAAACGAGAAAAAAGGCATTCTAAAAAGGATTATTCAAACTCCTGATTGGGAACCACTAATAATTGACCTTCATATTATGTCTTCAAATCCGGACAAGTACAAACAACTCGCAGGGAATACCGAGCTCACGGAGTTAATGAAGAGTCATGAGAGGAATATAAGCTCAAGAGAACACTACTATTTGCCTGCCCATAAGATCGAAAAGAACAAATCACACTTCAAAAGCGGTGATATAGTTGCCTTCACAACAAAAATCAAAGGGGCAGACGTAAGCCACATGGGCATCATTTACAAAGAGGGAAACAACCTTACATTCATCCACGCCTCTCTCTCTCACAAGAAAGTTCTCGTAAACAGAGAGCCACTCTCTGTCTATGTAAACAATACAAAAGGGACAGGAATTATACTCGCCAGAATATTGCCCGATTAATAACAGTTAGCAACCTATCGTTTAAAGATTGCACCCAGGATTCCCCTTACAATTTGAGTACCCACACTTCTGCCTATGCTTGTAGCAGCCGATCCTAATGCCTTGTCAAGAGCAGATTTTGAATTCCCCCGCCTTTGAGTTGAGGAGCTTCTGCGATAATCCCTGTCTAGCTCCATTTCTTGCCTCTCCGCTGCCAGACGATCAGCCTCTACCCTTTTCTGCTCCTGTAGCCGTTCATCAGTTATCCTTTCATAGGCCGACTCCCTGTCGAAATTCCTCTCATACATTCCATAAAGTCTGCTCTGTTTTATAAGAATCTCCCTTTGCTGAGGAGTTATCATACCTATCTGGCTCATCGGAAAGAGCATTTTTGCCCTCTCAACAACTGATGGAGCACCCTTCTCATCCAGAAAAGAGACAAGAGCCTCACCTGTTCCCAATTCAAGAATCGCCTGCTCTGTATCAAATGCCGGATTTGTACGAAAAGTCTGAGCAGCTGCCCTCACCACCTTCTGATCCTGAGGAGTAAATGCTCGCAAAGCATGCTGAATTCTGTTTCCCAATTGTCCAAGAATCTCTACAGGTATATCGACCGGAGACTGAGAGATAAAATAGACTCCTACCCCCTTAGACCGAATTAGTCTGACAACAAGCTCAACCTTCTCCCTCAGAGCCTTTGGAGCATCTTCAAACAACATATGTGCCTCATCAAAGAAAAAGACAAACTTAGGTACCGGCAGGTCACCCACCTCTGGTAATTGATCATAAAGTTCAGACAAAAGCCATAAAAGGAACGTAGAGTAAAGTTTAGGAGCCATCATTAGTTTATCGGCAGCAAGTATGTTTAATACCCCTTTGCCACCCTCCATCTGAATAAGGTCAAACACATTGAAAGCCGGCTCTCCAAAGAATTTATCCGCACCCTGGCTTTCAAGTGAAAGGAGAGAACGTTGAATTGCTCCAATACTTGATGTTGATATATTACCATAAACAGAGGTATACTCCTTTGCATTTCTGGATGCCCAGTCAAGCATCGCCCTAAGGTCTTTGATATCTATAAGCAAAAGCTGTTTCTCATCTGCAATTCTGAATACTATGTTAAGCACCCCCTCCTGTGTTTCGTTCAAGCCCATAAGTCTGGCAAGAAGAAGAGGTCCCATCTCAGAGATTGTAGTTCTCATTGGGTGACCCTGCTCCCCAAAAACATCAAAAAATCTCACAGGTGCCCCTGCAAAGACAAGAGAGCCCGAATCCATTCCAAACTCCTTTATTCTGGCATCAATAAACTTATTAATGCCCCCAGCCTGACTTACTCCTGAGAGATCACCCTTCATGTCTGCAAGAAAACAGGGAATACCAAAATTACTGAAAGACTCAGCCAGCACCTGGAGAGAGACAGTTTTACCCGTCCCGGTTGCCCCCGCTATAAGGCCGTGCCTGTTTACCATTCTAGGATTCATATAGAGAGGAGTAGCGGCGTGCGCTACATATAATTTATTATCATTATCAATCATAATATTCAAGATATAATTGAGTTAAATATACAAATAATAATTCTACGTTTCCCACACGCAAGTTAAAAGCATTATTGTTCAACTCTTCCCCAGTCTGCTAACGCATCCTTGCCTATGTCTGCTAACGCATCCCTTCCCAGTCATCTGCTTCCACTCCGGAACGATTCCTCCTCGCTCATTTCATTCGCTGCGGCGGGGGTT
>CAZPRX010000111.1:2663-4785 GCA_964588835.1 uncultured Muribaculaceae bacterium | reverse complement strand
TCCAGATATATATGAAACCTCCTCTCCGTGAGAAATAGCATAATGATCCAAATTAGAGAGATAACTCTTTGTCATAGAGAGATAATAGATCGAATCCAGAAGATTTGTCTTTCCTGCCCCATTCATTCCAGTAATGCAATTAAGCTTTGGAGAGAATTCAACAGAAGCCTCTTTAAAATTCTTGAAATTTGTCAGGGAAATTTTGCTCAGGTACATTTATTCTTGTTTCTCTCACAAAGTTACTACTTTTTTACATGTTAATATTTGAGATTAGACAAAATATTGTAAATTTGCACCCTGCATAAAAAATGAAGAGATGTCAAAGAAAAACCAACACCAGGATCCTGAACAAACTGTTGAGCAGGCGCTGAATACAACCGAGCATTTTATTGAGAGACACAAAAAGACTCTGCTATACTCTGCTATTGCAATTCTAGTTATTGCCGGAGCGGCCTTCGCTTACCAGCACCTATATCGCAAACCACTTATCAACGAGGCTCTTGCACAAACATTCATGGCTGAACAACATTTCCGTTCAGACTCGTTTGCACTTGCTTTAAACGGAGACGGCAACTCACTTGGATTTGCTCAGATTATTGAAGAGTACGGAAACAAAGCCGGTGAAGTTGTGTACATGTACGCAGGTATCTCTGAGCTTCAGTTGGGTAATTATGAAAAAGCCATATCGTATCTCAAAAGCTATAAAGGCAAAGATGCAATTTTAAAAGCGAGGTCAATTAGCAACATTGGTGATGCTTACGCCGGACTGGAGAATTACAAAGAGGCTCTTTCAAACTACCTTAAAGCAGCAGATTATGCCGACAATGCATATGCTGCAGGTTACTTGCTAAAGGCTGGCATTATGTACGAAGAGCTTGGTGATACGGCAAAAGCTATAGAGACCTACACAAAGATCAAAGACAAATATCCTCAGAGCGTTGAGGGTTACGATATCGACAAGTATATTTCAAGACTTGCTCTCTAGGGCAATTGAAATAAACAACAAAACACAGACTATGGGCAGAGCGTTTGAATTCCGGAAAGAGAGAAAGTTCAAAAGATGGGGAAACATGGCAAGAGTCTTTACCAGACTTGGTAAAGAGATTACTATGGCTGCCAAGTCAGGCGGTATGGACCCTGACAACAACCCAAGACTTAGGGCTCTTATCTACAACGCACGTAGCGAGAATATGCCCAAGGACAACATCGAGCGTGCAATTAAGAGGGCTCAGGAGAAAGACCACTCAGATTACAAAGAGGTTGTATACGAGGGTTACGGCCCGCACGGAATAGCTTTTCTAGTAGAGACTGCTACTGACAACACAACACGAACAGTTGCCAATATCAGAAGCTATTTTAACAAATTTGGCGGCTCGCTTGGTACATCTGGCAGTGTTGAGTTCATGTTTGAAAAAAAATCAGTTTTTAAAATCAAGACAAACACCATTGATTTAGAAGAGCTGGAACTTGAACTTATAGATTATGGTGCAGAGGAGGTATTTGCTGATGAGGATTGCATTGTTATTTACGGAGCTTTTGAGTCTTACGGAACTATTCAGAAATTCATAGAAGAGAAGAGTTACGAAATGGTCTCAGGATCATTCGAAAGAATACCAACAGTAGAGCTTAAAACCTTACCTGATGATCAGAAAATTGAGCTGGATAAACTAATCGAACGCTTTGAAAATGATGATGATGTGCAAAACGTCTATCACACAATGGCAAACTAGAAAACCAACAGTTTAAGAGATAAAAAAGTAGTCAAAAATGGCTACTTTTTTTTTGTTAAAACTCTTATTAATGCATACCTTTGCCTGATATTTACTTATAAATTTCAATCATCTAATTACAATTCGTTATGAAACTGTCGCATATTGAGCACATCGGTATTGCTGTAAAGTCATTAGAATCAGCCATTCCATTTTACGAAGAGATGCTCGGTCTTAAATGTTATGCTATTGAAGAGGTAGCTGACCAGAGGGTAAAAACTGCATTTTTCAAAATAGGCCAGACTAAGATTGAACTTCTGGAGAGCACAGATCCGGAGGGACCTATAGGTAAATTTATAGAGAAGAAGGGTGAAGGAATACACCATATTGCATTCTCTACAGAAGACGGGGTT
>CAZPRX010000111.1:0-2653 GCA_964588835.1 uncultured Muribaculaceae bacterium | reverse complement strand
TGATTGACAAGGCTCCCCGCAAAGGAGCAGAGGGGCTAAACATTGCTTTTTTGCACCCAAAATCAACTGTAGGTGTTCTAACTGAACTGTGTGAAGATCCCAAGAAAGTTAACTGCTAATAACAAATATCAAACATATTATACAAATGAGCCAGCAACTTGAACAGGTTAAGGCGCTAATTCAACTTCGAGAAAAGGCGCGTCTGGGAGGAGGTCAAAAAAGAATTGATTCTCAGCACCAGAAGGGTAAATTCACAGCCAGAGAGAGAATCTCAATGCTATTGGATGAGGGAAGCTTTGAGGAGTTTGACATGTTTGTCACACACCGCTGCACAAACTTTGGCATGGAAAAGGAGAGATTCCTTGGTGATGGTGTAGTAACAGGCTATGGTACAATTGACGGAAGACTGGTATATGTCTTTGCACAGGATTTCACTGTATTTGGAGGCTCTCTTTCAGAAAGCTTCGCAATGAAGATTTGCAAGATAATGGACCAGGCAATGAAGATGGGTGCTCCAGTAATTGGAGTAAACGACTCAGGTGGAGCAAGAATTCAGGAGGGTGTAAACGCACTCGCCGGATACGCAGAGATCTTCCAGAGAAACATTTTAGCTTCAGGAGTCATTCCACAGATTTCTGCAATCTTTGGTCCCTGTGCCGGTGGTGCAGTGTACTCCCCTGCCCTCACAGACTTCAACATTATGACCAGAGGAACTAGTTATATGTTCCTTACCGGACCTAAGGTTGTAAAGACTGTAACAGGAGAAGATGTTACCCAGGAGCAGCTTGGCGGAGCATCGGTTCACGCGACAAAAAGTGGTGTAGCTCACTTTGCTGTTGACAGCGAAGAGGATGGAATCAGAATTATCCGCGAGCTAATAAGTTTTCTTCCACAAAACAATCTTGAGGAGGCACCACTTGTTCATACAAATGACCCGATTGACAGACTTGAGGACTCTCTCAACGAGATTATCCCTGATAGCCCAAACAAACCTTATGATATGTATGAGGTTATAGGTGCAATTGTTGATGACGGCAAGTTCCTGGAAGTTCACAAAGATTATGCGACAAACATAATTGTGGGATTTGCAAGATTTAATGGCACTTCAGTAGGTATTGTTGCTAATCAGCCAAAGGTGCTTGCAGGTGTACTTGACAATAATGCATCAAGAAAAGCAGCAAGATTTGTTCGTTTCTGCGATGCATTCAATATCCCGATTGTTACACTTGTAGACGTTCCTGGATTCCTTCCTGGCACCCAGCAGGAGTATGGTGGAATTATTCTGCACGGCGCGAAACTTCTGTTTGCTTACGGTGAGGCAACTGTTCCTAAAGTAACTGTTACTCTTCGCAAATCATATGGTGGTGCGTACTGCGTAATGTCAAGCAAGCATCTTCGCGGGGACATCAACTATGCGTGGCCTACTGCTGAGATTGCAGTAATGGGTCCATCTGGAGCAATTGAGGTACTTTATGGAAAAGAGGTGGCAGCAGCAGAGGATCCTGCAGCATTATCGGCAGAGAAAGAGAAGGAGTACAGAGATGCATTTGCAAATCCATACAATGCAGCTCGCTTTGGATATATTGATGACGTAATAGAACCTAGAAACACCAGGTTCAGAATCATCAGATCTCTTCAGCAACTTGCCACAAAGAAGGTTACAAATCCGCCTAAGAAGCACGATAACCTTCCACTTTAAAAATCATAATCCGGAACAATATGAAAAGATTATTAAAAATATTTCTGTTGTCTGGGCTTATGTTAGCCGGCATCCAGCTGAATGGACAGAGCCAGGCCGATATGTGCATCAACGAGTATCTCGTATACAATACAGACGATTTTGTTGATGACTTCGGACACAAAAGTGGATGGATTGAACTATTCAATTCTTCCTATGGCACTGTTAACATTGGTGGGTGCTATTTAACAAACGACCCTAACAATCTTACAAAATACATTATACCTAAAGGTGATGTGCTTACCAAAATTAAACCTAGACAGCACATACTCTTCTGGGCAGATAACCAGCCACACAGAGGAACCTTTCATATAAACTTTACAATTGAAGATTCTGAAGAAATTTTACTTGTTGCCTCTGATGGAAGAACCATTATAGACAGAATTAAAGTAAAAACTGATTTAGACACAAATGTTACTTACGGAAGGGTTAAGGATGGAATAGGATCAAGAGATGGTAGTGAGGGTTGGGAGATTATGCCAAGGACATCTCCTAGCACAAATAATTCAGGAGCTGATCAAGAGTCTGCATCTACTATTATTAAGCGAATAGATCCATATGGTGCAATCATGTCTATGACAGCTATGTCTGTTGTGTTCCTCGCTCTTATTCTTCTTTACGTTGTATTTAAACAAATTGGCAAATACAATGTGAGAAAGAATATGGAGAGAGCAGAGAAGACCCACGGGAAGAAAGCTGCTCAGGCAGAAGAGGAGACATCTGCAGAAATATATGCGGCAATTGCAGCCGCGATGCATATGTATGCTATGGATGACGAATCTCACGACATCGAGAACACAATTTTAACCATTGCCCGAGTAACTAAAAACTACTCACCATGGAGTTCTAAGATTTACACACTTCGTGAAAAACCTTGTAAAAAATAACCACATTAAGTCAATACAATTATGAAAG
>CAZPRX010000110.1:0-4791 GCA_964588835.1 uncultured Muribaculaceae bacterium | reverse complement strand
AACTCGCCCTTATCGTTTGTCTCTGCCGACACTTTCCCCTCAAGCCAGTATACCGATGCATAGGCAAGAGGTTCGACATCGCCGCCGGCTTTGCGAACTTTAACCACACCTTTGGTGGTCTGAGCGTTGATTGTCCCGGCTGAAACAATCATAACAATAAAAAATAGAAGTATTTTTTTAATCATATATGTGTAAAGAATTTATAGTTAATCATTCAATCATTTGACTGAACGAAAACTACAATCTCCACACAGAAATAAGAGAGTGAAAGCTATCCGGAATTGATTCCGGTGGCGAATACTCAGGCAGAGCATCTTCTGAATCCGATGATAAAGCGATGTAATCTAATGTCACACCATTTAAGAGTGCTATAGGAAGAAGTAACTCTGAGGGCTGCTCAATCTGGAAAGAAGCAACTGCATTATAACTATCTGTTATCTGATAAACATCTGTATGACAACACCCTCCCTCATCCTGGCAATCTGAAGAGTGACCGCTTGTGCATTGATCATGATGTGAGTGACTTTGATGTGAGTGGTCGTGAACACTCTCGCAAGATGCATCCTTTATCATTATCAACGGAGTGACACTACCATCACTTTTGCAGATATGTAATCCATAACCCAGACCTGCTGTTAAGTATAGCAGTGTCATGATTGAAACGGTTATGTTTTTCAGTTTTCTCATCCTGCGCAAAAATAGAAAAAATAATCAATTACCTACCATTTTATCAAATTCCGCTGATAGATCCTGTCTGTTCAGGTAATCATAGAGGCTCATTTTGCGAATATTAAAGTAGAACTGCCAGAAATCTCCAAGATCATTTATAAATCTGTTTGAAGCCTGATCCTTTTCATTCTGAGCATTATTTAGCTCTGTAACGCCTATGGTTCCATCCATAAAGCGCTGCCTTGCATTCTCATACCTTTCAAGTGCTATAGAATCCGCCCTTGCAGAGAGATTACACTGCTCAACCTGATTATTAAACTGAATTACTTTGATAAATACATTTTGCTTGAATTCATTAAGCTCCTGATCTACCTGAGCCTTTATGAGTTCCTGTCTGGATTTAGCCATCTTAACTCTGCCTTTTCCAAGCCCCCAGTCAATTATGGGCAATCTTAATCCCAGACTTACAATCTGCTGGTCCATAGGATTAGAATAGGCAGTCCCAAGCTCATCCCCTTGCTGGGTTAGCCCAAATTGAGCGTTAAGGTTTGCCTGGATACCTGTATTTGCTTTGTTTCTCTCTACCTCTTGTTCAGCTCCCAGTAAATCCAGTTCATTATCAAGAAGGAATGAGGAGTTGTTGTAAGCTTTTTGGAGAACCTCATCAAAGTTTAGAGTAATTGCAGGTCCTGAGTCAGGAACAGCAAGCTCTAGCTCTACATGTTCATTATACCCCATGTATGTTTTTAGCCTAAGCATTCTCATGTCAAGATTCAACTTGTGGTCGTTTATTGAGAGGTTTTCATTAATCACTCTAAGTTCAAGCTGTAAAACATCGTTTTTCGCAACCAGGCCTCTTTCATACCTCTCCTTTGTAAGTTTATAAAGTGCAATTGTGTTGTCATAATTTTTACTGGACATAGCCAGTCTCTGCTGAGCCTGAAGAACGTCAAAATAGAGTGGAATTACATTTCCTGTAATGTTCTCCATCTGTTCTAGATATCTTCTTTTTGCACGTTCATATCTTTTAGGTTCAGTAACCTTGTCCCATTTAAGGTTATTATAAGTTCTCAGTGGCTGTATATAAGTTATGTTAATCGGCTGAGAGTTATACATTGCAGGAACTCCCGAGCCAAACTGATCCAGTCTGTAAAGACTGGTAAAAAGGGAGACACGCCCCCCCGTTAGAGCAATATTCTGGTCTATAGACAGAGATAGTGAATTTTTCATGTTGTTGTTTGCAACATAATTAATTTCACCTGTCTCTGAGTTCTGGAGAGGGACTAGAGATCTGTTATAATTACCCAAAGTTGCAGATAGATTCAGTGATGGTAGTAACTGGGCTCTGAATGACCTGAATTGCCAGTAGCTGGAGAGAAAATTGTGTTTGGCAACAAGGGCAGAGGGTGATTGATCCTTTGCAATTTCTATTGCCTCTTCAAGGGAAATCCTGAGTTTGATTTTTTGTGCGGATAATTCTTTCCATGAGAGTGAAGAGCTGAATAGCAAAATGACCAGGGGGATTAATCTTATCATCTTAAAGTAGAGGTGAGTTTTAATATTCTTTGGAGAGTAAAGTTAAGATTTATTACTAAATTTGTCATGTTACACCCAAAAGTCAACAATCATTTTTATGAAAAATTTTCTAAAAATTCTTGCCGCAACAATACTCGGTTCATTACTGGCAATGTTGGTCGGCTTTTTTCTTTTCATGGGATTTATCTCATCTCTTGCTTCATTTGCAGAGAGTAAAACACCTTCAGTTCCTTCAAGTGCTGTTATGGCACTTAATTTTTCACCCGCTGTTACAGAACAATCCATAGAGGACCCTTTTTCTGCTCTTAATCCATTCAGCAGCGGAACATCAAAAAGTACCGGAATTCTGGACTTTGTCCAGACTATAGATCGTGCTGCTGCAGATTCGAGAATCAAGTTTATATATATGAATCTTAACAGCGTAAATGCCGGAATCTCTCACATTGAAGAGATTCGGACCGCACTTGTGCGGTTCAGGGAGAGCGGCAAGCCTGTTATTGCATATGCAGATAATTACAGTCAGGGAGCATACTATCTTGCCTCTGCCGCTGATAAGGTTTATTTAAACCCATCTGGAACATCAACGCTTACCGGACTTAGTCTAAGCGCGCTTTTCTTTAAAGATCTGCTTGACAAAACAGGAGTTGAGGTGCAACTAATCAGACACGGCAAGTTCAAAGCTGCTGCTGAACAGTTTATCAGTAATAAAATGAGTGAAGAGAACAGAGAGCAATTGTCATCCTACCTTAACTCTGCATGGGAAAGCTGGACAAAGGCTATCTCTGAATCAAGAGGAGTGCCTGTAGAAAAGATCAACCTTCTTGCAGATAACCTGGAGTTGGCAAACGCAAAAGATGTGCTTGATGCAGGTCTTGTGGATGGTCTTTTATATAAGGACGAGCTTACAGAAACCCTTATGAATCTGTTTGGAGCGGATAATGAGAAAGATCTTAAGATGATCTCCTCTACTGCTTATTCAAAAGCAACAAAAAAGACCGATTTTAAAGAGAAAAACAAAATCGCCGTCCTTTACGCAAATGGTGACATTATAATGGGGAAATCAGACAGCGATGTTGCATCTGACACTTATCAGGAGCTAATTTCTAAATTAAGAAAGGATAGTACAGTTAAAGCTGTCGTTTTAAGAATAAACTCTCCCGGAGGATCTGCTCAAAGTTCAGATATAATTGAGAGAGAACTTGCACTACTTGGTGAGGTAAAACCTTTAATAGTAAGTATGGGGGACTACGCTGCATCAGGAGGCTACTGGATAGCATCAAATGCAGATAAAATCTTTACTTCTAACTCTACACTTACCGGATCTATAGGGGTGTTCAGCATGGTTATTAATGCCCAGAAGGCTATGAATAAACATCTTCACGTCTATTCAAACAGTGTAAACACAAATAAGCACAGTGATCTTATGAGTGGATTCAGACCTCTGGACAACGAAGAGATTGAATTTATCAGAGGAGGAGTTGAGGAGATTTATACAGACTTCATTGAATTGGTTGCAAAAGGAAGAGAGATGACCTCTGAGGGTGTAGACTCCGTAGGACAGGGCAGAATCTGGTCAGGAGCTGACGCTTTAAAGATTGGTCTGGCAGATGAAATCGGAGGGCTTACCGATGCAATAAATAGCGCTGCTGCAATGGCAGGAATTGAGGGCTGGAGAATAATTGAGTATCCTGTAATTAAATCACAGATGGATAAGATTCTAGAAACTATCTCAGATGCTGAGAGTACCGCAAAGGTTATTGCATCTCCAGAACTTCTTATACAAAGAGCTTACAAATCTCTTAAGAATGAAAGAGGTGTAAAGAGCTTTGCAAGGGTTCCTTACAATGTTGAAATAGCTTTCTAGAGGATTTTAAAATTATAACGATATCTCCAGAATTCTTCTGGTTTTTTCAGTGATACGATAATTGTGGTCAATACGCTCCCCAAGAAGACATATAATTTTGTCATCTCCAGTAGTGGCCACAATTCTCTTTTCTTTAACAAAACGGTCTCTCTTCATGTCAGTAAGATAGTCACTGATTTTTTTACTGCCTTTCATGCCGAGAGGTCTGAATCTGTCACCATCACTCCATTTCCTGAAATTGATGATTGTGCCGGTTAATTCAGCATCCATATAAAACACACTATCGGAGGGTTTTGGCACAAATCCGGAGTAAATTTCATAGAATTTCACAGAGGGTTTGATTATAATCTCTTCAAATTTTTGCCCTGATGATATGGGCCTTACAATAAGGTAATCCCTATCCTTTAAAACCTGATATTCTGCAGAGTTAAAAATCTTACCGGAGGTCGAATTAAAAGAGTTAAAAATTTCACTCACAACTGCAGACGAGAATCCATACCTCTCCAGTAAAAGGAAGAGCCAGAATTCAGGCTCACTATGCAATTTGAGTTTAGGTATTGAAATCCTTGCACTCTCTTCTCCCCCGGTTATAACAGATAGAACACTCTCCCTTACTTCGTGAAGCCTCTCATCAATAATTGAACCGGCTCGGGAAAATATCTCAATCTCTCTTTCAACAGTGTTTAAAAAAGATGGGTTAATCTCTTCAAAGATGGGGAAGA
>CAZPRX010000109.1:0-4801 GCA_964588835.1 uncultured Muribaculaceae bacterium | reverse complement strand
ATCCCGGGTCCGGATAATTACAGTATGGAGGCGGTCTCCTTTATATTATGCGAGGGGATTATTGTTACTATCAGGAATGTCCCATTAAGGAGCTTTACTGACATTCAGCGCAAGCTGATGGCTAATTACAGACTGATGCCTACCGGTTACCATATCCTTGTTGGGATTCTTGAAAACAGGATAGACCTGGATGCAGACATGATTGAGCTAATGTCTAAGGAGATTGCTCAGTATTCAAAGACTGTCTCTCTGGGAGGTGCTGTTAACGAGGAATTCCTTCTTGAGATAACTCAGTTGCAGGAGAATACGATGCTGGTAAGAGAGAACATTGTTGATAAACAGAGAATGATTTCCAGCATTCTGAAGAGTGATAAATTCCCCCGGGACGTCTTCACCAAGCTTAATATTCTCATGAGAGACGTAAGCTCTCTGATAAATCACACAAACTTCAGTTTTGAGCGTCTTGAGTATTTGCAAAATACCGTAATTGGTCTTATTAATCTTGAGCAGAATAAGTTGATGAGAATTTTTACTTTCGTATCACTTCTGCTTATGCCACCTACACTTATTGCAAGTATCTACGGGATGAATATCATACTTCCTACGTTAGGCGGAATATACGATTTCTTGCTGCTGATTGTGGTGATGCTAATATCGGTACTCCTTGCCTCTCTTCTCTTCAGGATGAAAAGAAAGAGAGGAGGAGGAAAATACTAAAGTGCCTAATTCTTCTTTACGATGAATTTGTTGTAGAGCCATAGTGAAACCATACTGAACAGACCTATTGCCGATAAGATAATCCATAAAGCTTGCGGATTACCCAATTCATCAACATACTTCAGATACAATCTTGATCCAAGAAAGCCGCCGATACTGCTTCCTATTACACCATACAGAAACGAGTACCCCAGGTAGAGTGCCTTTTTGTCCGGAGGTGCTATTAAGCCGATGTATGAGATGAATTTAGGATGGGTCGTCATCTCTCCGATTGTGAATGTCACTATACCGATTATGAAAACCCATGGTGTGGCAGAGATTGCAAGAATAAGCATTCCCACTGTTCCAAGACCTATTCCGGTAATCATAGTAGGAAGTGCCGGTTTGTTTTTGACAATTGTTGATATAAAAAGTTGCAGTATAATTATTACTCCAGCGTTAATTACAGTAACGTGTTCAACATCAAATTTCCATGATGGATTTTCAACAAAGAGGCCCAGGAAAGAGTTAACGGCATTGTTTACAGGAGTCATATCCAGATAATCCTTTACATACCACAGAACGGTTCCAAACATCTGAAAGTATAGAATCCAGAATCCTGAATAGATAAATATCATCAAGATGAATCTCCAGTCCTTCAAAACGAGTAGCATTTCACTCAATACAACTCCTATGGTTTTATTGCTTTTTACCCGCTCAGGCTCCTTGTAAAAGACAAGATTGATAATTAAAAGCAGGGTTGCAGTAATTGCTGCCATGTAAAATATGTAGCTGTATGACTCTGCTTTAAGGATTGGAACCAGAATTAGCGGGAATAGGAATGCGCCAAGATTTATTGACCAGTAAAAGATGCCAAATCCTAATCCTGAATTTGATTCGTTTGTGGTTCTGGCTATTGTTCCTGAAATAACCGGTTTAAAAAAGCCTGCTCCCAGTGCCATTAGCAACAGAGAGATAAATACCAGTAAGTAAGAGCTTGACATTCCGGTGAATCCATATCCTAGAATCATACATGAAAATGCAAAAAAGAGAACTTTCCTGTATCCGTATCTGTCTGCTATCGCTCCGGCGATTATGGGTAAAAGATAGAGCAGCGGAGGTATTGTTCCCAGAATTGTTCCTGCCTGTCCCTTTGTCAGGCCAAGTCCGCCCTCAAAAGGGTCAAGTATAAGGAAAACACCCAGTACAGACATTACTCCGTAGTAGGCTCCCCGCTCAAGAAACTCCATGCTTATTGCAGTCCAGAAGTTTCCGGGGAAGGATTTAATGGAAGATTTTTTTTCTTTCGTCATCTCGTTCTTCTGTTAGTTTTAAGGCTCCAAAGATAGCTCCTTTTTGTTATGGCACAATGACTTATTTATTTGTTGTTTTGAGAAAATATTTATACTTTTGCACCTCCCTTGAAGGGATTATAAATATTGTCTAACTACTTACAGAACAAGCATTTATTTAACATGACAAAAGAGATTAAGGAAATTGAAAACGACGATCAGATAGAGATTGTCGCAAAAAACGACGAAAAGCTTGAGGCTTTTATCGATTACGATGCTGCCGAAGAGGTAGCCGCTTCTAAGAAGAAAAAGAGCAATGTATCTGTTCCGGTTGATAAATTTGACTGGGATACATTTGAAACAGAGAATGTTTATGACAATGACAAAAAAGTCATTGAAGATCTTTATGACCAGACACTATCAAAAGTAAGTGAAAACGAGGTTGTAGAGGGAACTGTAGTAACCTTCAATAAAAGAGAGGTTATTGTAAATATCGGCTACAAAAGTGAAGGTGTTATCAGTATTAACGAATTCCGTTACAACCCGGATCTTGCAATAGGCGATAAGGTAGAAGTTTATGTAGAAAACGCTGAAGACAAAAAGGGTCAGCTCATTTTGTCTCACAAAAAAGCACGTTCACTACGTTCTTGGGATCGTGTTAACGAAGCGTTTGATAAAGATGAAATTGTTAAGGGTTACATCAAGTGCAGAACTAAAGGCGGTATGATTGTAGATGTATTCGGAATCGAAGCATTCTTGCCTGGTTCACAGATAGATGTAAAACCTATCAGAGATTACGATATATTTGTTAACAAGACAATGGAGTTCAAGATTGTTAAGATCAATCACGAATTCCGTAATGTTGTTGTTTCACACAAAGCACTTATCGAGGCTGAACTTGAAGCTCAGAAGGCAGATATCATCGGCAAACTGGAGAAGGGTCAGATTCTTGAGGGAGTTGTTAAGAACATCACATCATACGGTGTCTTTATTGACCTTGGCGGCGTTGACGGACTTATTCACATTACAGACCTTTCATGGGGCAGAATCAACCATCCTGAGGAGGTTGTACAGCTTGATCAGAAGATTAATGTTGTTATTCTTGACTTTGATGATACCAAAAAGAGAATTGCACTTGGTCTTAAACAACTTAGCGCTCATCCTTGGGATGCACTTGATGCTAATCTTCAGGTTGGTGACAAGGTTAAAGGTAAGGTTGTTGTAATAGCTGATTACGGTGCATTCATTGAAATCCAGCCAGGTGTTGAGGGTCTTATCCACGTATCTGAGATGTCATGGTCACTGCACCTTCGCAGCGCTCAGGACTTCCTGAAAGTGGGTGACGAAGTTGAGGCAGTTATCCTTACGCTTGATCGTGATGAGAGAAAGATGTCACTTGGTATCAAACAACTTAAGAATGATCCGTGGGCTACAATTGCTGAGAAATACCCTGTAGGTACAAAATGTACTGCAACTGTGCGTAACTTCACAAACTTTGGAGTTTTTGTAGAGCTTGAAGAGGGTGTAGATGGTCTGGTTCACATCAGTGATCTTTCCTGGACTAAGAAGGTTAAACACCCATCTGAGTTTACCTCTGTTGGAGACAAACTTGAAGTAGTAGTACTTGAAGTTGATCAGGAAAATCGTCGTCTAAGCCTGGGTCACAAGCAACTTGAGGAGAATCCTTGGGATGTATTTGAGACAGTATTCACAACAGGTTCTGTTCACGAAGGTACCGTTATCTCTTTTGTTGATAAAGGAGCTGCTGTAGCACTGCCATACGGAGTTGAAGGTTATGTTAGTTCAAGAAATCTTGTTAAAGAGGATGGCACAACAGCTAAACTTGAAGAGAAACTTGATTTCAAAGTTCTTGAATTCAACAAGTCAACTAAGAGAATCGTTCTTTCTCATTCAAGAATTAACGAGGATACAAAGAGAGAAGAGGTGAAAGAGAAAATTGATGAGGGAGATTCAACTCAAAAGGCTGTGAAGAAACTCAAAGCAAATCTTGAAAAAACAACACTCGGCGATATAAGCGAACTTGCAGCTCTTAAGAGCGAAATGGAAAGCAAAGAAGAGGCCGAAAACAATTAATGAACTTTACACTGACAACTTTGGGTACTGCTTCGGCACTACCCACGGTGAACAGGTATCCAAGCGCTCATGTTCTCAATGTTCATGAGCGCTTGTTCTTAATTGACTGCGGAGAGGGATGCCAGATGCAGCTTAGGAAGTACGGCTTCTCTTTTCTGAAAATAAATGAAATATTTATAACTCATGTTCACGGAGACCATATATTTGGTTTGAATGGGCTCCTGTCTACAATGTCCCTGCTGGGCAGAAGTGCAGACCTCTTTATCTATGCTCCTGAAAATTTTGCTCCCATTCTTGACTCTTTTCTTGACCATTTTGGAGGGCAGTTTAAATTCAAGGTAATTCATGTAATGGTATCCGGTAAACAGCCGGAGGTAATTTTTGAAACAAAAAGAACAGAGGTGCTCTCAATACCTCTTAACCACAGGACATCTTGTTATGGGTATATTTTTCGAGAGAAAACTCCTGTCAGAAATATTTACAAACATTTAATAGATAAGTACAGTATCTCATTAAGAGAGATAGCCCGGCTTAAAGAGGGTCAGAATGTCCTGCGTGATGACGGCGAAGAGTTAAGTTTTGAAGAGTTAACATATATACCATACTCACCTAGATCATTTGCATACTGTTCAGATACAGCTCCTTTTCCTGAATTGGCAGAATGGGTCAAAGGGGTAGATCTTTTGTACCATGAGGCTACTTTTCTTGAAGATAATCAA
>CAZPRX010000108.1:0-4820 GCA_964588835.1 uncultured Muribaculaceae bacterium | reverse complement strand
AGGAAAGACAAATCTTCTGGATTCGATCTATTATCTCTCTATGACAAAGAGTTACCTCTCTAATTTGGACCATTATGCTATTTCTCATGGGGAGGATGTTTCTTATATTTACGGAGATTATAAACAATCTGATAATTCAAGAGACCAAATAGCACTATCATTTTCCAGAACTGGTGAAAAGAATATTAAAAGAAACGGAAAAGCATATAGAAGGCTCTCTGACCACATCGGAATAATACCTATTGTGATGGTTTCTCCTTATGACACTTGCCTGATTAATGAATCGGGAGAGGAGAGGAGAAAGCTTATGAATGGAGTTATCTCTCAACTCGACAGAGAGTATCTCAGAAGTGTTCAGAATTATAATCAGCTTCTTTCTCAAAGGAACAGGTTATTGAAAACTGATAGTTACAACTCTGTTTTGCTTGAAACAATAACTGAGAAAATGGAGGAGAACGCATCTCTGATTTATAACAGGAGACGAGAATTTGTACGAGATTTTGTGCCACATGTTTTAAGATATTATGAAGAGATTTCAGGAGGCAAAGAGATGGTCTCAATTGAGTATAAATCTGATTTAGAAAGAGGAAGCTTAGCACAAATACTTAAATCTAACATTGACAGAGAGAGAATGCTCGGATATACATCCTCAGGCATTCACAGGGATGAGCTAATTTTTAGAATGGACGGAGAGCAGATTAGAAAGGTAGGATCACAAGGTCAGCAAAAATCATTTTTAGTTTCACTTAAACTGGCTCAGTACTCTCTTTTCAAGGAGATAAGCAAAATTAATCCATTGCTTCTGCTTGATGATGTATTCGATAAACTGGATATGTCAAGGGTTGAATATCTATTAAACCTGGTATCCTCAGATGGCTTTGGCCAGATATTTATTACAGACAGTAATAAAGTAAGGATTGATAGTATTTTATCAGAAATTGGCAATGATTCAAAATCTATTGAAATTTTAGGAGGTGCTATATTGTGAAAAGGAAAGACTTTATGAAAATCGGGGACCTTATCCCGGACTATATAAGGACAATGGGTATTGCCAGGGGTCTAGTAGGTAATACTGTTTGTACTGCTTTTGATAAGGTGCTGGATGGACGGTTTAGCAAATATTTGATAAGTAGAGAGTTTAATAACGGTAAACTTTACTGTACAATGAGCTCCTCGGTAGCCAGAGACTCTCTCTCTATGCATAAAGGAAAAATGATAGAGGAGATTAACTCAGTTATTGGGGAGGATGTTCTTAAGGAGATTATATTTAGATAATTACTTTGCTATGGATAGAGTAGTTAAGGTTACAGTTGATTCTGACATACCTTTTATAAAAGGTCTTGTTGAACCTTTTGCGGAGGTTCAATATCTAAAAGGAACAGATATTACAAGAGATGCAGTTGCGGATAGTGATGCACTTATTATAAGAACACGGACTAAATGTAATTCGGAATTGCTAGCCGGATCAAAGGTGAAATTTATTGCATCTGCTACAATCGGAAGTGACCATGTGGACCTTGAATGGTGCAAAGCTTCAGGTATCTATTTTACTAATGCAGCAGGGTGTAATGCATGGGGTGTTGTACAGTATGTTATAACTGCAATTTTTTATCTGTACGATAAAAGAGGAGAGAGCCCTGAGGCAAAAGTGCTCGGGATTGTGGGAGCCGGCAACGTGGGCGAGAGGTTGGCCTCTTTAGCTCAAAGTCTTGGCTTTAAGGTTTTACGATGCGATCCCCCTTTAAAATCACTATTAAAGAAGGATCCCCTCTACTTCTCACCTGAAGTCGCATCTTTAAGAGATGAGGGGGCGCCATTCAGAGTTGACAGATCAGAAGTGAGCATGGCAGACTACTATGAACTGATGAATGTACTTAATTTAAGTGATATTGTATCATTACATGTTCCCCTGAATTCATCAACATTAAATATGGCTAATGATGATTTTTTTAAATCTATGAAAGATGGTGCTCTCTTTATTAACTCCTCCAGAGGTGAAGTTGTTTCAGAGGAGTCATTAATAAGATTCAGTGATAAATTTTCCGGGATAGTTCTGGATGTTTGGAAGGGAGAGCCGCTTTTAAACAAAAGTTTGTTAAAAATTGCTGACTTAGCAACCCCGCATATTGCAGGATATTCCTTGCAAGGAAAAATTAATGCATCAGTAGTTTCATTAAATAATTTTGGCCGGTTTTTTGGCATTGAATCTTTATCAAAATTGGAGATTGAACATCCTGAACCCAAAAAGCTTCGATTTGTTCCACTAAGAGAGAGTGATCCTTATATTAACCTCAGTAATCTGATTTTCTCTTTATATGACATTGGTGAGGATTCTAAAGAGCTGAAAGAGCATCCGCATCTTTTTGAGTCATTAAGAAATGGATACAATTATAGAGATGAATATTCTGAAGAGGTAAAGGAGATGTTTGAAATAATAATCAAGAGAGAGTATGTTTGAGAAAAGAGATTTGGAGCAGTTTAAGTCAATAGGTATTTCTGCAGAAAAAATTGAATATCAAATTGAATCTATAAAGAGAGGATTTCCGTTTCTTAAAATAATTTCGCCTGCTATGAAGGAGAGGGGGATTTTGATTGTAGAAGCGGATGAGAGAAAAGAGTATATAAAAAGATTTAATTCTTCAGATCAGGAAATTTCAAGATTTGTCCCGGCATCGGGAGCAGCAACAAGAATGTTTAAAGACTTATTCGAGGCTTTGGATAATCTTGACAAAGGGCAATATTTCGCAGATGATTCTGAGGCCGGAAAATTTTTTGCTAATCTGGAGACTTTTCCATTCTATGAAGATCTGAAAAGCATTAATGGATTTGATTCTAATAATAAATCTGGCATATTAAAACATATGTTGTCAGATAAAGGGCTGGGTTACGGATCTTTGCCAAAGGGACTTATAAAATTCCATAAATATAATAATCAATCAAGGACTGCATTTGAAGAACAGTTGGTTGAAAGTTCAAAATATGCTGTATCTGCAGATGGATATGCCAGGTTAACATTTACAGTTTCTGAAGAGCATCTTGATTCATTTAAAGCACTCTATTTGAGCTTAATCCCCAAATTTAAAAGAGAGAGAGGGGTTGACCTTAAAGTAGAATTTACTCTTCAGAAAAAATCAACCGATACTATTGCTGTCGATATGGATGGGAATCCATTTAGAAACAGTGACGGATCAATCCTATTCAGGCCGGGTGGTCACGGGGCTTTACTTGACAATCTGGAGGAGATGAAGAGTGATATAATCTTTATCAAGAATATTGATAATGTTACTAAAGAAGAGTTTCTTGACGACACAGTGGAGTGGAAACAAACATTGGCTGGAATCTTGCTTAAGATCAGAGATCAGGTATTCAATTTCTTAAAGAGACTTGATGGTGAGTTTGACGAAAAACTCAATGAAGAGATTATTAAATTTCTCAACGATAAGCTATGTATATCATTGCCAGATTTACCTGACGAGATTGTTAGGGAGTTTCTTTACGCTAAACTGAACAGGCCCATAAGAGTTTGCGGGATGGTAAGAAATGAGGGAGAGCCCGGAGGAGGACCATTTATTGTGTGCGATGCCGATGGTTCAACTTCATTGCAAATTCTTGAGTCGGCTCAGCTTGATAAAAATCACAGAGATTATATGAGCTGGATGTCTGGATCTACTCATTTTAATCCCGTTGATATCGTGTGTTCAATATATGATTACCAGGGGAATAAATTTAATCTCTCAAAATTTACTGATCCTGAAACTGGATTTTTATCAATAAAAAGTGTTCAGGGAAAATCACTGAAAGCGCTTGAACTTCCGGGTCTGTGGAATGGAGCTATGAGTAACTGGAACTCCATTTTTGTAGAGGTTCCTGTATCAACATTTAATCCGGTAAAGAGTGTTAACGATCTTCTCAGACCTCAGCATACAGGAATAACCTCTTAACTTTTTTCTGTGTGCCTTTTGTTAAGCCTGTCTGAAACTATTCTTTCACATAAAAGCAGAAGGGCTATATTGGTACCGATACCTATCCATAAAAGTGAATCTGAAGAGGTGAATATTTCCGATGTACTCCTGATTTTTTCTGCAAAAATGGAAAAATCAGCCTTAAATGTAAGGTCAATATTGAAATAGTAGAAATTTATCAATAATAGCGCTCCTGAAAATATCAAAGCAATAATTATTAGTGTAATATAATTGCGAAGCGTCTCTCTTCTGGACTCTCTTGCTGCAGCCTCTTTTTGTATCTTATCAAAAACTTTCTTCTCAAAACCAAAAGGGACGGTATAGTCGCTGATTGAAGATAGTACACTCTTAATATTTAAATCTTGATTATCCATAACACAAGTCAATTTTATCACCGATTAACAGACTCAGCCTCTTTTTTATTCTGTGTAGCTTTACTTTAACATTTGTTTCAGACATTCTGCAAATTTCTGAAATTTCCCTGATGCTTTTTTCATGATTGTAGAAAGAGAGTATTAAAAATCTGTCTTCTTTGTCAAGCCCGTCAATTGCTTGGTACATAATCCTCATCATTTTATCCTTCTCACTGCAATCAAATATATCACTTATTGAGTTATCAGGTATATGCCCCATATTTTCACAAGGAATATTGTCTCTCTTTTTACTCCTTGCCTTTGATATTGACATGTTGTATGCAATCCTGAATAGCCATGTTGAAAAAGAGCATTCACCCCTGAATCCTGAAAGAGAGAAGTAGGCTTTAACAAACACGTCTTGTGCAATCTCTTCTGCATCCTCTCTGTTTCTAACAACTCCTCTTACAATCGATAGAATCTTGGGAGAGTGAAAATTGACCAG
>CAZPRX010000107.1:0-4828 GCA_964588835.1 uncultured Muribaculaceae bacterium | reverse complement strand
TCTTTACCTCACCGGCAAATGCTTGTTCTGCAATTTTAATTAAATCCATTGTAAATTCAGTATTTGCGCAACATTGAAGACTCCTGCGTTCACTCAAGCGGTTGCCATTATTTTTGGGACTGCAAAAATAGAAATTATATTTAACTTGACAAAATAATTTATCTTTTTAACCCTGACTTGTAGAGGGCTCCGCCAATATTATCATACCTTGCCCCTGTAACAGAACTCAGACAATTTGGAATATCGGCAACCCAAAGAGCTCCCAGAAAGGCAAATATAAGCGCCTCTTTGAAATTAACAGTTCTTTTATCAGGCACATGATACTCACACTGAGGAGCTTTAGTCTGCATCCTCTCTACAAGGAATTTATTCAGAGCACCTCCTCCTGTAAGGAGTACTCTGCCACCCTTAATATGTCCGGAAATTTGTACTGCTACATGCTCTACAAAAGTTGCCAGTTTATCCTCCATACTAAGATTAAAAGAGTCGATCAAAGGGATTACACTACCCTCGACCCATTCACGGCCAAGTGATTTAGGCCCTGAAATTTTATAAAATTCCAGATTGTTAAGTTTATCCAGAAGCTGAGTATTTACTCCACCTCTTCTTGCAATCTCTCCGTCCTTATCATAATCAAGGCCGATTGTACGAGTATAGTGATTAAGAACATAATTCACGGGTGAAATATCGTACGCACCTCGTGAGCCGTCTTCATTATCAAACGAAATATTAGAAAAGCCTCCAAGGTTAAGGCAGTAAGCAAACTCAGAGAAAAGATTTCTGTCGCCTACCGGCACAAGAGGAGCACCTTGCCCCCCTAATGCAACATCAACTGTTCTGAAATCACAAATGGTGTCTATCCCGCTCTCTGCTGCAATACCCGCTCCGCTTCCTATTTGCGTAGTAAAGCGTCGGGATGGCTGATGAAATATAGTATGTCCGTGAGAGGCGATATATTGTGGTTTAATACTATTTCTTGAAACAAATTCTCTTACCCTCTCTCCCAGATAGAGACCATAGTCAGAATTGAGCAGCGCATACTCCTCAGCAGTCATATTTTGTGCGGTTGCGAGTTTATGCTTCAACTCTGCAGAGTAAGGCTCCTCATCCGCTGCCAGAATTTCATAGCTCCATTTTTTACTACTCTCATCAAGAGTGAATCTTACATGACATAAATCAAGTCCGTCAAGAGATGTCCCTGACATTAAACCTGTAATCTCTACTACCATAAGAATGATCTTTTAATTTCGTTAATATTGCCTCTTCCGTCTGTCACAGTAAGAACCAGCTCCTTTTTGCCACCTCTCGGGGTCCTCTGCGCATCTAGAATTAGCGTTACCCTCCTTGTTTTAGGGTCGTATTGTGGAATAACCCAGACTCCGTCTACCCTTGCAACAATTGAAGATATGCCCGACACCTCATCGTAAAGTGTTACTGGAATAGTTGATGTGGTAACTTTTGCTCCTTCTGTTAAATTTAACCTAACTACCGGCGGAACGGTATCAAGAGCAATAGTATAGGTCCCAAAATCTCCCAGAGAAGTTTGAAGCTTATCTCCATTCCATTTGCCTCCTCTGTAAGAGGGCTTCCCTTTATCGTCAATTTTGGCAATGTATGCCTTCTCTTTCAGGTTTTCAGGAAGCGATGCCTTTATTGATATCTCTGCTCCTGAGTGAATTGGCACATTTTCACTATGAATCCGCCATACAGGATATTTTGAACCAGAATCCCTAATACTATCAGCAAAGAAGAGAATCGACCTGTAAAGTGATCCGGCTGGAAGAATAACCCTAAGTGACCCCTTTTCGTAAATGTTTGGAATAAACCAGAGCATTTGTACTCCCGATGCCATTGTAAGTGAATCCAATTGTTGGGGCAGTAGTTTATTATCTCTTTTAACTTTGAAACTCCTTTCTGTTTTGTTTCCGGCGTGATCCAATAACTCTACAGTGACCGTGTGTTGATTATCATCATTTATTATAAAGAGCCCGTTATCCTTGCATTCAATGTGGGTTGTAAGTGATGAACCGGGCTCAACCCAGCTCTTCACCATGTGCCTTTTGAAATTTAGCTTTTGGGGATACTCTACAAGAGAGTTTACATATCTCCCTTTACTGAAAGGGATATCCTCTGCTCTAAATGAGAAGATTTTCTCATTGTCAAGAAGGTAATTGTAACGAGAAATTGCAAGTCTTGCTCCCGTCCCGGCCATTCGGTCCACTCCGGCCACTGCAACATAGAATGTATCGGGCACATTTATTACATCAATCTTATCCGCTGTTGTAAAGCTCTTAATAAACGAGACAACCGGAAAACCATTTGCATCGGCAATACCATAAATGGAAATCCGCTCTATCGTAGGGGCAATGTTATCTGCTATCTGGTAGCCCGACACTATCTGAGGATTAAGAGGGACTTCACTTTTTGTGTCTCTGATTTCAAAATGGAGATGAGGACCTCCGGAGGATCCGGTATTACCTGCTTTACCTATCTGCTCTCCCATTTTAACGGGGAAGAGCGAAGGGTCTGGGGTAAGATTTAGTGAGAAGCTTTCCGCTTCATATTGTTTTGATTTTACCCACTCTGCCACCTTAGGTGAGAAGGAGAGCAGATGGCCGTAAACCGTTGTGGTTCCATCAGGATGAATTATATAGAGTCCGTTTCCATATCCGGTAGGAGAGACAGAAATTCTCGAAATATAGCCATCTTTTACTGCCCTTACAGGAGCACCCGATACCCCTCCTACCCTGAAATCCAGTCCGGCATGAAAATGGGTAGCTCTTAACTCGCCATAGTTACCTGATAAGGAGATAGGCAAATCTATAGGTTTTTGACCTCTAAGATGTGCGGGAAATAAAGAAAATGCGACAAACATTACGTAAGTCGCATAAACTATTGATTTTGTTTTAATTTTCACAATTAATAGTTTTAAGAGAAGACCTTCTTCATCCTGTCAAAAAAGTTGCGCTCTTCCTTAGTAGGATTCGGCTTGAAATTATCTGATGCACGCAACTTCTCAAGAAGCTCTCTCTCGTTTTTATCAATTTTTTTAGGAGTCCATATCTGAATGTATACAAGAAGATCTCCGGTTCCGTAACCGTTAACATCAGGGAGACCTTTAGACCTCAATCTCAAAATTTTTCCGGACTGAGTACCAGGCTCAATCTTTATACGAAGCTTTGAATCAAAATGAGGAATCTCGGCATCTCCGCCAAGGACTGCATCGGTAAGGGATATAAAGAGAGTGTAAATTAAATCATTTCCATCTCTCTGGAAATCCTGATGCTCCTCCTCTTCAATTACTACAAGCAGGTCTCCGTTAATACCACCCCTCTTGGCTGCATTTCCCTTACCCTGAACATTTAGCTGCATTCCCTGGGCAACACCGGCAGGAATCTTAAACGAAATTTCCTCGCTCTCCTTTACAAGCCCGTCGCCGCCGCATTTACTACATGGTTTTACAACTGTCTTCCCCTCGCCTCCGCATGCAGGACAAACCGATGCAGTCTGCATTGCTCCAAATATGGACTGCTGCACTCTGGTCACCTGACCACTTCCGTTACAGGTAGAGCAGGTTTTAATATCGGCCTCAGACTTAGCACCCTTTCCGTCGCATTCGTGACAGGATACCTGTTTATTGATTTTAATCTTTTTCTCTGCACCTTTTGCAATCTCTCTTAGGTCCAGCTTAACCCTTATTCTTATATCTGAGCCCTTATTGACTCTTCTGCCACCTCTTCCCCCGCTGAATCCGCCAAAGCCGCCAAAGCCACCAAAATGGCCTCCAAAAATATCACCAAACTGGCTAAAGATATCCTCCATTGAGAATCCTGCTCCGCTAAATCCTCCTCCACCACCGCCGGCGTTCATTCCGGCATGACCAAACTGGTCAAATCTTGCCTTTTTGTCTGGATTGCTGAGAACATCATAGGCCTCGGCAGCCTCCTTAAAATTCTCCTCAGCCTGTTTGTCTCCGGGGTTTTTATCCGGATGGTACTTCAGGGCCATCTTCCTGTAGGCCTTTTTTATCTCCTCGGCTGAAGCCCCTTTTGTTACACCCAGAACCTCGTAATAGTCTCTTTTTGCCATTTTGTAAATTTTATACCCCTACAACAACCTTTGCAAATCTTATAACCTTACCATTCAGAGTGTATCCCTGCTGAACAATATCAATAACTCTGTTTTTCTGCTTATCATCCTCAACAGGGAACTGAGCAACAGCCTCGTGAAAATCTGTATCAAGAGCTTCTCCGGCAGCCTCAATTTTCTTTAAACCTTTAGAGATTAAATAAACCATAAGTTTATTGTAAATAAGTTCAGTTCCTTCAAGAGCGGCCTTTATGTCACCCTCTGAGTTAGCAAGCACATTTATGGCACGTTCAAAATCATCAAGTACCGGAAGTAAACCTTTGATAGTCTCTTCACCAGCATTTACAACTAGATCCATTCTCTCCTTAGCAGTTCTCCTCCTGAAATTATCAAACTCGGCAACAAGTCTTAAATATCTGTCATTAAGCTCTGCAAGCTTCTCTGCATCTCCGTTTTCCGGCTGTGTCTCCTTCACTGTCTCGCTATTTATCTCTTTATCCATTCCCTCTTTGTGACTTGTCTCCTTATGACTGGTCTCCTTGTGATTGGTATCCTTTTCCTTGTTCTTGCTCTTCATTACCTATATGAATTTCATTAATTATCTAACTTAATCGGCCGCAAAATTAGTAACAAAATTTTTGCCAACTGGATAAAAAGGACAAAATGGCACTTTATTATTACATTTGCCCCGTTTTATGATAGAAAACTTCACAAATTACCTGCAAACCGCAGACCCCAT
>CAZPRX010000106.1:0-4833 GCA_964588835.1 uncultured Muribaculaceae bacterium | reverse complement strand
GATGGAGTTAATAACAGAGGTGAGATAACACCACTTATGGCCGCCGAGATTGCAAAGACCTATGGAATAAGGGTGTACACAATAGGAGTTGGGGCTATGGGTATGGCTCCTTACCCGGTGATGACACCATTTGGTGTTGATATACAGCAGGTAAAGGTTGAAATCGATGAGCCACTTCTACAAGATATTGCTAATCAGACAGGAGGGAAGTATTTCCGGGCAACTGATAACACAAAGTTGCTTGAGATATACGGAGAGATAAACAAAATGGAGAGGAGCAGAACCACAGTTGATTCGTTCCCGGTTTATAAGGAGCTCTTTATGAAATTTGCCTTGATTGCTCTGATTGCAGTTGCTCTGGAGTTGTTTTTAAGAATGTTTGTATTGAGAAGATTACCATAATATGATACAATTTGCACAAATAGAATATCTTGCACTTATTCTGGTTATTCCGTTTCTCTTTCTGTTTTACGGTTTATCCAGAAGGGTTCGCCGTAAAAGACTTGAAAAATTTGGAGAGAGGGCACTTGTTGACAAGCTTATCCCCGATGCCTCCAGAGGCCGCGGATGGGTGAAAATTTCACTTTGGTCACTTGCTCTGTTCTTTTTTGCAATAGGACTATCAAGGCCACAGCTGGGAGCACGGTTAAAGGAGGTAGAGACAACCGGGGTGGAGATTATGATTGTACTTGATGTCTCAAACTCAATGCTTGCAGAGGATTATACCCCTAACAGACTTGAAAGGGCAAAACTTGCTATTTCAAGGCTTGTGGATAAGATGAAGCAAGACAGAATCGGCCTGATTGTCTTTGCAGGGAAGGCTTTTGTTCAATTACCAATTACAGCAGACTACATATCTGCTAAAATCTTTCTTAATTCAATCTCAACATCTTCTGTTCCAGTACAGGGTACAGCAATGGGTGATGCGATACTTACAGCAATCAGAGGTTTCAGTCTTGAGAGTGCAAACAGCAGAGCGGTGGTACTCATTACAGATGGGGAAAATCACGAAGACGATCCTGTGCAGGCCGCCACAGAGGCTAAGAATCTTGGCATCCCTGTTTTTGCAATAGGTATAGGTACAGATGCAGGTAAACCGATTCCTGCGGGTAACGGAGAGTTGTTAAAAGATAAAGAGGGTAATATTGTAGTGACAAAGCTGGATGAGAAAACCCTTTCTGAGGTTGTTGAGGCGGGCGGAGGTGCATATGTAAGGGCTGGTAATTCAGACTTTGGACTGGAGGCAATTGTTGATAAGATTCATGATATGGATAAACAACAGTATAAGTCTGTTGTCTTTGAAGATTTTGATGAACAGTATATGTACTTCTTCGCTATAGCACTCTTCTTTCTTCTTCTTGAATTCCTGGTGGGAGAGCGAAAAGGAAGAAATCTGTTCAAAAATATCAGAAGCGGAACAATGAGAAGATTAGTTATTCTTGTATTGGTTCTTTTCTCAACAAATGTTCTCTCTGCTCAGAAGGAGAGGTGGGATGTCCGCAGAGGTAACCGCTCATACGAAAAGGGAGATTACCAGAAGGCGGAGGTTAAATATAGAGGGGCTTTGGAGAAGGACTCTCTTTCCTGGAAAGCCCGATATAATCTGGCTAATGTAGTCTTCAGAAATCAGAATCCCGCTGCAGCTGAGCAGGAGATCTCCAGGGTTTTGTCAGACTCCACCGGCACGGCAATACCTGTGGGCGATGCTTCAAAGGCGTTCCACAATCTTGGGAACTATTCGGTTTCGCAAAAGAAATGGAGCGAGGCTGTAGAGGCCTACAAAAATTCTTTGAGGATTAATCCTGCAGATATGGAGACTAAGTCTAACCTTGCTTACGCTCAGAAGATGCTTAAGAATGAGCAGGACAAGAATAAGGACCAGAATCAGGATAAGAACCAGGATAAGAACAAAGACCAGGATCAGAATAAAGACCAGGATAAAGACCAGAATAAAGACAAAAAAGAGAATGATGATCAAAAGGATGATCAGAACAAAGATCAAAATCAAGATCAGAATCAAGATCAAAAGCAAAATCAACCTCCAAAAATAACACCTCAGGCAGCGCAGCAGATGCTGCAGGCTATTCAGAATAAGGAAAACGAGACACAGGAGAAGGTAAAGAGGGAGAAGGCAAAACTTTATGAACGGCAGCAGCGGGAAAAAAATTGGTAATGAATAAATCACACAATAAGATGAAGAGATACTGGGCTATACTTCTGCTAATGATGGCAGGATTTACATCTTTTGCACAAGTTTCATTTTATATAGATGCTCCAAGGGTCGTGGAGGTTGATGAGAGTTTCCGTGTGGTCTTTATATCAAATGCGGATCCATCATCTTTTGACCCTCCGGCTATGTCTGGCTTTGATATTCTGGCAGGTCCCACCTCTTCAAGAATGAGTTCCACACAGATAATCAACGGAAAAAGGAGTGAATCTTTTGAGGTTAGTTATACTTATGTTCTTCAGGCAAAGAGTCCGGGTAAATTTTCAATTCCGGCAGCTTCAATAATTGTTGATGGAAAGAGATATTCTAGTCATCCGTTTTCAATTGAGGTGGTAAAGGGGAGTGGTGAGAGCAATAAAAGTTCGGCCTCTGCTACAGGTAGTGTAGGCAGCAATGATGTGATGCTAAGGCTGTCATTAAGCAAAACCAGAGTTGTTAAAGGAGAGCCACTTGTTGCCACTCTGAAGCTATATACTAAGGTTCCGGTATCGGGGTTTGAAGATGTAAAGTTCCCCTCGTTTAACGGTTTCTGGAGTCAGGAGATTGATACTCCGCAAAATATTGAGTTTGTAAGGGAAAATGTGAACGGAACCATATACAATGCAGCCGTTTTAAGAAGATATATGCTTATCCCTCAGCAGACAGGCCAGATACAGATAGATCCCTCGGAGATGGTTTGTATTGTTCAGGTGAGAGCCCAGTCTAGTTCACCCAGGTCTGTTTTTGATGATTTTTTTAGTGATTACCAAAACATTAAAAAAAGAATAATTGCACCAGCAAACAGAGTAACTGTGGATGCCCTTCCTGCTGGTGCTCCGGCTTCATTCAAGGGGGCAGTGGGTGAGTACAAGATGGATGTTTCGTTTACAAAAGATAGCTTAAACGCCAACGAGGCATTATCACTTATCATTAAGATTTCCGGAAGCGGTAACATAAATCTGGTGGAGGCACCGGTTGTTGTATTTCCCTCTGATTTTGAGCAATACGATACAAAAACCACTGATAAAAGCACAAGGGGTGGAGGTGGTTCTTCAGGAACTAAGGAGTTTGAATATCCATTGATACCAAGAGGCCCCGGCGAATTTAAAATTGCCCCTGTTGAGTTTAGCTACTATGATATTGCAAAAAAACGATATGTTACTTTATCGTCAGGAGAACTAACAGTAAAGGTGGGGAGAGATGCCGGCGGTAATGCATCATATTCCGGACAGGCACTCCCTGCGGGCGTAAACAAACAGGCTGTGAAAAGTCTGGGCGATGACGTGAGGTTTATAAAGACAGGAACTTCCGATCTTACAAAAGGTAACCCTCTCTTTTTTGGCTCTATACTTTATATTATAATTCTGCTAACCATAGCTATACTCTGGTTTATGACAAGAACCATACTGGATAAGCATATTGAGAGAAACAGAGACCTTGCGGGTGTGAGAAACAGAAGGGCTGAGAAGGTGGCAAGAGGCAGACTGAAACTTGCAGAGTCACTTCTCAAACAGAATATTTATTCGGCTTTCTATGAAGAGCTCTATAAAGCTCTGCTGGGATATGCATCGGATAAATTCTCTCTGTCTCAGGCAGATCTATCCAGAGAAAAGATAAAGCAGGCTCTTGAAGGTGCTGATGTTGAAAGCGATGTCTCTAAAGAGTTCCTTGAGTTGATGGATGCTTGCGAGTTTGCAAGATATTCACCTAATCCCGGCGGTGGAGAGATGGAGAACAACTATAACAGAGCCATAAAAATGATAACATCCCTTGAGAGGCGTAAAAATATCAAACGTTCAGTAAAGATGAAGTTACTTTTTGCTGCATTTGCCTTGATGACAGTGAGCATATTAAATGCCTCAGAAACAATCGGCCATAAAGAGTTGTGGAGCCAAGGCAACGACAATTACACAAAGGGCGAATATCAGTCAGCGCTGGAAAACTACTCAAAGATAGAGGAGATGGGTTTTAACTCTCCTAAACTTATGTACAATCTGGGAAATACATATTTTAAGCTTGGTGAAAACGGGAAGGCAATACTCTATTTTGAGAGAGCCCTAAAGCTTAATCCATCTGACAGTGACGCTGAGAGAAATCTTGCCTTGGCCAGGGAGTATACATTAGACAAAATTGAAAGCGTCCCCGAGTTTATACTTACAACCTGGATAAGGAGCGCAAGTTTTACTATGTCTTCAAACGGATGGGCATGGACATCAATATTTTTTGCAGCTATATTTGCATTATTGATGCTCTTTTTCAGATACGCCACAACGTCAGGAAAAAGAAAACTCTATTTCTTCTCTGGATTTACTGCATTAATTCTGGGAATTGCTTCACTGCTCTTTGCATGGAGTCAGAAAAGTAATTTTACATCTCAAGATTTTGCAATAGTAATGAGACCCGTAAGCTCTGTTAAGAGCTCTCCGGACAGCTCAGGCAAAACCCTCTTTATTCTGCACGAGGGGACAAAGGTAGAGCTTCTTGAGAGAATTGGCGGCTGGCAAAGAGTTGAACTCTCTGACGGCCGCCAAGGCTGGATAATTTCTGTTGATATAGAAATTATTTAAGAGTATTTTTTTCTCATCTCCAGTTATCCCCAGTCATCCGCTGCCACTCCGGAACGATTC
>CAZPRX010000105.1:0-4924 GCA_964588835.1 uncultured Muribaculaceae bacterium | reverse complement strand
ATGGAATTTTTGTTCATTATAAAATTTACTCCTGTTGGTTGTCAATAACTTTTATCTTCTCTTCAATCTGAGCAAGCTCCTCTTTAGCTCTGGCAATCTTTTTATCCAGTTCCAGCAGAAGTGCCTCTGCATTTTTTGATTTAGCAAAGAAGCCCATATTGTTTTCCCAAACGGCAATATCGTTCTCCATTAGTCTGAACTTCTGAACAAGCTTGTCTCTTTCACTCCTTATACCTCTGTCTCCTCTTCCTGAACTCTGAAGCTCTTTAATATGCTTTTTATATCTGTCAATCTTGTGGTCGCTATCTGAAGACCTAATATCTGCAAACTTTGAATCAATTGCGTGTCTGTAGGCTGCCTGAACTTTCTCCTTCTCTTTTATAGGAACGAATCCAAGTTCTGACCATCTTGCCTGAAAGTCTTTAAGTGCCTCAATATTTTCAGCCGTTTTTGAATCCGGCTTGTAATCGTTAATCTCCTGGATTAAATCAAGCTTCTTTTTAAGGTTCTCTTCGTATGACTCGTCTACTGAACTAAAATGCTTGGATTTATTCTCAAAAAACTCATCGCATGCTGCACGGAATCTCTTCCAAACAGCGTCAGATTGTTTTCTTGCAACCGGGCCTATCTCCTTCCATTTTTTCTGAAGGTTTATCAACTGGTCTGTTGTTTTTTTCCAGTCTGTGCTTGATTTAAGCGCCTCAGCCTGTTCGCAAAGAGTTAATTTTTTATCAAGGTTATCCTGCATTTGTACTTTAAATCCGGAGTAGTAATCCCTTTTAGAATTATAGAATTTGTCACATGCAGCTCTGAATCTGTCATAAATTTTCTGATTCTCTTTTCTTGAAGCAAAGCCGATATTTTTCCACTCCGCCTGGAGGTTTTCAATTTGCTTTGAAAGGTTGTTCCAATCTTTGCCATCAATATTTTCCAGCGCAGCTATTGCCTCTGCCTTTTCACAAATTGCATCTTTAAGTTCAAGATTATGTCTCTGGTCTTCCTTAAGCCTTTCAAAGAACTCTTGCTGACGCTTGTTTATAGATGAGGTCGCTTTCTTGAAACGCTCCCATATCTCCTCTCGTAGCTCTTTAGGCACCGGGCCAAGTTCTCTCCACTCTTCGTGAAGTTTCTGAAGCTTTCTGAATGCATCAACAACATTATTTTCGTTGATTAGCTCCTCTGCCTTAAGGCACAAATCATTCTTTATCTCTAAGTTCTTTTTTAAATCAAGATCCCTTAATTCGTTATTGATTTTTACAAAATCATAAAATTTCTCGATACTGAACTGGTAACTTTCCCAGACATCTTTATTTGCAGCCTGAGGTACCGGGCCGGTAGCTTTCCATTTGTTCTGAAGCTCCCTGAAAGTGGGAAAAGTATGATTAAGATCCTCCTGTTTTTCAAGTAAAGCTTTTAATTCATCAATAATCTCAAGTTTTATTCTGAGATTCTCATCCTTCTGCTTCTCAATATTCTGAATAAATGAGGTTCTAGTTGTCTTGTAACTCTGGTATAACTCTTTAAAGCCTCTTTCCAGTTCAGCAAAAGGATTGTTAGAGATCAGGTTCTCTGCACTCTCCTCGTCGGTCGAATCTGAAGAATCGGAAGGGATCTGAAATCCTGCTGCAATTTTCTCTTTTTTTAGGACTTTGTAAAATGCAGCCTTGATTATATCTGCGTTTTTGTAAAGTTCTTGCTGGTCTGCACGATCCAGCATCTTTTGGAAAGCATCGATAATTTCCAATAGGCTTTTTGCAGAATAATCTAGATAATCAGATGCAGACTCTTCCGGAGTTATATCAGGGAGATTCTCTTCGCCGTTTTGCTCGTTTAGGGCTGCTGTGTTCAATTCCTGGTTCATTAGTACAAGACAATTATGTTTAATAACCTGCAAATATAAAAAAAATTTGCCAAAGCGGTGATTTATGTAAATTTGCACAATGATACATATAGATATTTTATCGGTAGTGCCGGAACTGCTTGAGAGTCCGCTGAATTATTCAATTGTCAAACGGGCTAAAGAGAAAGGACTTGCTCAAATAACAGTTCACGACATAAGAGAATATGGTAAGGGAAATTATAAACAAGTCGATGACTACCCTTTTGGCGGAGAGGCAGGAATGGTCCTTATGATTGAACCTGTTTTTAATTTGATTTCAAAGCTCAGAAGCGAAAGAGATTACGACGAAATTATATATATGACTCCAGATGGTATTCTGCTTGACCAGCCTATTGCAAACAGACTATCCTGCAAAGGCAACCTCATAATTATCTGTGGTCATTACAAAGGGATAGACCACAGGATCAGGGAACATCTGGTGACGATGGAAATCTCAATAGGGAATTATGTTTTAAGTGGTGGAGAGATACCTGCGGCTGTACTGGTTGACTCAGTTGTACGCCTTATTCCAGGAGCAATTGGTGATGAAATGTCTGCTCTCAGCGACTCCTTTCAAGACGAATTGCTTGCACCTCCGGTATATACAAGACCTGCAGATTTTAACGGGTGGAGAGTCCCCGATATTCTCCTTTCAGGTAATCCAAAACTTATAAATGAGTGGAAGGAGGAGCAGTCAATTGAACGCACAAAAAAACTTCGCCCCTCATTACTGAAGGGCGAAAGTGATATTTAAATTCAAAGAGAATATCAGAAACCAAATTCGTCAACAACAATCTTCTCTTGTTTCTCCTCAATAGGCATTGAAGCGACTCTGTGAACAGCCCTTGGTTCAATCAACATTGCTTTTTCAGTAGCTGGGCAAACGTATTCACAACCTCCGCAGCCGATGCACATATCTCTGTCAACAACAGGTATTGTAAGACCAGCATCTCCATAAGGAACCATTGTAATCGCTTTTGTAGGACAATGCTCATCACATGCTCCGCAAGCAGTATTGTCTGTCACAACTATACATTTCTCTTCATAAAACCTTACCTGCCCTATCTGCGTGAGTTTTTTATCTTCTAAACTTAATGGAACCAAAGCCCCATTAGGGCAAACATGACTGCAGACATTACAATCATATCCGCAGAAATGCTTTTCAAAACTCAGAACGGGCATAAGTAATCCGTCAATTCCATATTCACCCGTCGCAGGTTTAATTATCCCGTTAGGACATGCCGAGACACACGCCTGGCAGGTGGTACAGTTGCTTTTAAGATTAGAGATACTCAGTGCACCCGGAGGAGCTATACCGTCTTTGGTTTCCCTGTGAACAGGCAAATGGTTTCTGGATATAGCCCTTGCGGCTAGAAAAGAGCCCATCAATCCCATTGTCACAAGAGCATCTCTTCTGCCTGACGGGGGAGTATCAACCTCCTGCTTTCTCGATCCCCACATGAATTTATATGATACTGCATTCTTCTTGCACACAGTCATGCAGTTAAAACATGCTACGCATCTGGATGAATCAATTTCACCTTTTTCAATGTCTATACATTCAGATTTACAATTTGAAATGCATAGCTGACACTTATTACAACTCTCCCTGTTTATTACAGGCCTGAATGCTGCAAAACGCGAAAATAACCCCAGAGTGGTTCCTACGGGACAAACTGTATTGCAATACAACCTTCCTCTGAATGCGCTCATAACTGTCACCAAAATCAAGAATGCAAGCGCAAAAAAGAAAGATATCGCAACGAACTGGGAATAACTTCTAAAAAAGATAGTGTCCGGAAAGGCAGTTGAGAGTAGGTTATGAATAAATTGTTCACTTCTGCTGATAATCTCAGAGGAGATTTTTCCGTAATTTGAGTATGGATCAAGTAGTGACATGATGAACGATGATCCAAAAAGGAGTGGTATAGCAGATACTGCTAAAAAAGAGTATCTGAGAATTTTCTTGGGTGTTGAAAATTTAAATCTTTTGCTTTTCTTACTTCTGAATAATGAGAATGTACGCCATACAGAATCCTGCAGAGTTCCCAGTGGACACAATGAAGAGCAGTATAGCCTGCCGAAAAGCAAAACCAGAATAAACAGGCAGACAAGAATAATCGCTGAACCAGTAAAAAACCCCAGCAGTGCCGGTACAAATTGAGTCTTTAACAGAGATGAAAAGAAAAAATTATCTCTGTTTGAAAAGAAAAGAAAAGCAAGGGTGATTAATACGGCTACTGTGAGCGAGACAACCACCCTGCCCCATTTTAACCACTTATACATTATTATCAGATTTTTATTCTCTCAACTTTGATCGCATCCAGATTTGTTGTGCCCACTTTTGCTTTCTCTGCTTTCTGAATATGAGAAACATCTTCAATCCTCATCTCCTTAAACTGATTAAAGAATCTCAGAGCTGCTGTATCAACTGCAACAATATCAGTAGAGATGAAAAGTGCTTTTGCAAGGACAACATCATCTGTAGTTTTACCCTTAGGACCATTCTGTGTCATCACCCTGTATGCATCAACAATATTAAGAGATGGCATCTTAGAGTAGGTTGAACAGTCAGCAATACATTGCTGAAGATCGTTTGCATGCCAGAATCTTCTGTCCCAGACTATACCCATAAAGTTTTTCATAGATATTGTCATCTTGGCTCCTCCGTGGTTCTTAAGAACAGGAACATTAATCCACATGTCACAGTCGATAATTGATTCGTGAATTTTTGCACTTTTTAGCCTTACACCCTTTGGAAGAGATACTTCTCTAAAGTATTTTTCATCGTGGGCAAACGCAATTTTAGCACCTGCTGCCTTAGCTGCAGCCTCAATACCGCTATTCTTGTAACAAGCCTGCCATTCGTCGCAAGTGTGGTCAAAAACCACAACTTCAGAAGCACCTGCAGTGAGACAATCTTTGACAATCGCTGCTATAAGTTCCGGATTTGTATTTGCAGCAAACTCTGGTTTTTTATCCCAACCTATATTAGGTTTTACTACAACTTTGTTTCCTTTTTTAACAAATTTTGACATTCCTCCC
>CAZPRX010000104.1:0-4950 GCA_964588835.1 uncultured Muribaculaceae bacterium | reverse complement strand
TTCATGCTGTTAATCAATTTTATGCAAAAATAAGTTAATTTATAAGTTTTTCTATAGAGAAAAATATAAAAAAGAAATATATTTGCACCCATACTAAATCCAGTTAAGTTACATTAACGATAATTTTGCAATCTAACTAAGTTACATTTAAAAAATGAAGAACAAATATATTGATTTGATAGAGCAATCTTTTGAGTTTCCTCAAGATGAATTTCGTGTTGAAGATGGTGAACTATATTTTCATAACATACCTGTAATGGACCTTATTGAGCAGTATGGAACTCCATTAAAAATTACTTACCTTCCTAAGATTTCATCACAAATACAGAGAGCAAAACGAATGTTTAATGTTGCAATGGCGAAGGTCGATTACAAAGGAGACTATAATTATTGCTATTGTACTAAAAGTTCGCACTTCTCTTTTGTAATGGAAGAGGCTTTGAAAAATGACATTCACATAGAAACATCATCAGCATTTGATTTAAATCTTATTGAATCTCTACACGATCAAAACGTTATCACAAAGGACCATTATATTATATGTAATGGTTATAAAAAGGATATCTACATTGAAAATATTTCTGGATTATTAAACAACGGATGGAAGAATACCATTCCTGTCCTGGATAATATGAATGAATTAGATCAACTTGACTCTGCTATTGAAAGCAACATTAAGATAGGTATTCGTATTGCGGCTGAAGAGGAGCCAAAATTTGAATTCTACACTTCTCGCCTTGGGATAAGATATAGTGACATAATTCCGTTTTATGAAAGTAAAATAAAGAAGAATAAAAAGTTCTCTCTTAAAATGCTTCATTTCTTTATAAATACAGGGATTAGAGATAATGCGTATTATTGGAACGAATTAAGCAAGTGTGTATCTGTATATTGTGATTTAAAAGCTATTTGTCCTGAACTTGACTCTTTGAATATTGGTGGAGGATTCCCAATTAAGAATTCTTTGGCCCAAGATTACGATTACGAATATATGGCTGAAGAGATTATAGCACAGATAAAAAGTATTTGTCAGCAGAGAAATATTCCCGAACCAAATATTTTTACTGAGTTTGGAAGTTTTACTGTGGGTGAAAGTGGTGCGACTATTTACCAGGTTATGGGGCAGAAGCAACAAAACGACCGTGAAAGATGGTATATGGTTGACAGCTCTTTTATGACTACTCTTCCAGATACCTGGGGGTTAAAGCAACGGTTCATTCTACTACCAGTAAACAAATGGAACCAGGAGTATCAAAGAGTATTTCTTGGAGGTTTAACATGTGATAGTCAAGATTATTACAATGCTGAAGCTCATGCTAATGCAATATTTTTACCAGTCCTTAATGAAGAGGAGCCTCTCTATATTGGATTTTTCCATACAGGAGCATATCAAGAGTCGATTGCAGGATTTGGCGGGATACAACATTGTCTACAACCGGCACCCAAGCATATTATTATTGATCTTGATGAAAGCGGAGAGTATTTCACAAAACTTTTCAGCAAAGAACAAACATACAAATCAATGCTTAAAATTCTCGGCTATTAATGATTTCAAAGCAAGAGCTTAAATTTGTAAGATCTCTCTCTCAGAAGAAATACAGAGAAGAAAATTCAATGTTTATAATTGAGGGAGAGAAATTATTATTAGAAGCAGAGAAAAGCGGGGCTACAGTATTAAAAGTGTATAAAAAAGGTGAGATAGGCGATGATGAGATGTCCAGAATCTCACTTCTTTCAACTCCGTCTCCTGTGCTGGCCGTAATTAAAATGCCTGACATAGGTATTTGTGAATTAAATCCAAAAAATCTATATCTGGCACTTGACTCAGTAAAAGATCCGGGGAACCTGGGTACAATAATTAGAATTGCAGATTGGTATGGTATAGATGACATATTTCTCTCAGAGGGGTGTGTTGAGGTATACAATCCTAAATGTGTCCAGGCAACTATGGGAGCAATATTCAGGGTAAGAGTACATTATGTAAATTTAAAGCATTTTATTACCTCTAATAAGAAATCTATACCTGTTTATGGGACATTTTTAGAGGCGCAATCTATGTACGATTTCAAATTACAAAACCGGGGTATAATTGTTCTTGGAAGTGAATCTGACGGAATAACAGCTGAAGTATCCTCAGTAATTGAAAATAAAATCAAGATTCCACCTTTCCCTGGAGATTCAGAGAGAAGTGAATCTCTTAATGTTGCCGTTGCAGCAGCTATTATGTGCTCTGAATTTAGACGCCCTTCTGCCTCATAGCCTCAAACATAATTACTGAAGCAGCAACAGATACATTTAAAGATCCTATTTTTCCTGCCTGTGGAATTTTTGCTTTAAATTCTGACAGAGCAAGTAGTGTGTCAGAGACTCCTTTATCCTCAGAGCCCATAATTATTGCAGTTGGCTTTTTAAAGTCAATATCGTATAAGCTAACCTCTCCCCTCTCAGTAGCAGCAACAATTTGGAAACCACTCTCAATTAAATAATAAACAGCAGTCCTTAAATTTGAAACTTTAGCAGCAGGAACTCTTAAAAGAGCGCCAGCAGAAGCTTTAATAGCATCAGCATTAACTGCTGCACCACCTTTTGCTGGTAATATAATACCTTTTGCCCCTGCGCATTCTGCACTTCTTGCAGTTGCTCCAAAGTTTCTTACATCGCTCACACCATCCAGCAATATTACTATGGGAGCACTATCTTCAGAGAGGGCATTTTCTACAATTTTCTCAATAGATACATACTCAACTTGTGATATCATTGCAATCACACCCTGATGCCTTCCTTTAGTTACTCTGTTAAGCCTCTCTTCCGGGACAAACTGAACACTTACACCGGCATCCTGAAGCATTTTTAACAGACTATGAAACTGTACTCCATCTAGACCCTGTCTAAACATAACCTTTTCAATACGTTTTCCGGCCTCTAAAGCCTCTTTAACCGGATGCATCCCAAAGAGATACTCATTCTTGTTTTCCATTTTTATTTTATTAATTGTGGAGAGATTCCCATTCATCCATTAGTTTGGAAAGCCTCCCCTTTAAAACGTCGTATTTATTAATAAGTTCACCTAGTTTTTTTCTATCATCAAGATCTGCAAGCTCTTTTTCAATTGCAGAAAGCTCTATCTCTGTGGCCTCTATAGTGGCTTCACACCTCTCAATATTCTGCCTCTTTCTTCTCTCCTCTTTTCCCTCTTCTCTCCTAACTCTGTTTTGTTGATTCTTATCTTGAGTAATAATTACTGAGGATGTATTGATTATTGACGGTGTCTTTTTCTCAGTATAATCCGCCTCTTCACTTTTACGCCTTTCAAGATACTCAGAAACTGATCCTATATGTTCTCGGATTCTACCATCCCGGAATTCTAAGACTTTGTTTACCAATCCATCAAGAAAATCTCTGTCGTGAGAGACTATAACTAATGTTCCGTTGTATTTTGAAAGAGATTGCTTCAGAATATCTTTGGATCTTATATCCATGTGATTTGTAGGTTCATCCAAAGCGAGTAAATTATATGGCTTTAATATCAACTTTGCCATAGCCAATCTGGACTTCTCACCTCCACTGAGAACAGATACCTTTTTGTCAACATCTTCTCCTCTAAAAAGAAAAGCTCCTAAGATATCTCTAAGTTTTGTCCGCACATCACCGGTAGCAATTTTTTCAAGAGTTTGGTAAACCGTATCATTCCCATCTAGCAACTCGTCTTGGTTTTGAGCATAATAACCGAGTAAAACGTTATGTCCTAAATCGATAACTCCAGATGTAGGACTTAATTCTCCTGAAAGAAGCTTCATAAAGGTTGTCTTACCCTCTCCGTTTCTTCCCACTAAAGCAATTTTTTCACCCCTTTCAATAACAACATCTGCTCCGCTGAATACAATTTTTTTATCGTATGACTTAGTTAGATTTTTTGCTTTAATCACAACATTCCCAGACCTTGGTGCTGAAGGAAACTTAACGCTGATAGCTGACTTGTCCTCCTCCTCTATCTCAATTCGGTCAATTTTATCTAATTGTTTTATTCTTGATTGAACCTGATTTGATTTTGTTGCTTTATATCTGAATCTCTCAATGAACTCTTCACTCTTTTCAATCATTCTTTGCTGATTCTCATATGCTGCCCACTGCTGCTCCATTCTCTCCTTTCTCAAGTCAAGATACTTTGAGTAAGGGACTTTGTAGTCGTTGATTTTACCAAGCATAATCTCAACAGTTCTGTTTGTCACTTTATCCAAAAAGCGTCTGTCGTGAGACACCAATATTAAAGCACCTTGATATGAAGTCAGATACTCTTCAAGCCACTGTATAGACTCTATGTCAAGATGATTTGTAGGCTCATCAAGTAAAAGAGTAGAAGGAGATGATAGAAGAATTTTGGCAAGCTCAATCCTCATATTCCACCCCTGACTAAATGATGAAGTCGGCCGGTCAAGTTCATTTGATTTAAAGCCTAGTCCGTATAGTGTTTTCTCAGCTTCACCCTTTGGATTACCACTCTCAGAAATTGTAAGCTTATCATGATAATCATTTAATTTCACAATAAGATTATGATAATCATCACTTTCATAGTCTTCTCTAGAAGACAGCTCATTTGATACCTTTTCAATATCACTTTTAATATCATCGATATAGGAAAAAGCCATCATTGCCTCTTCAATGACACTTTTATCCTTATTATGCTCCATTTCCTGAGGAAGATATCCGATTTTTTCAGAAGCCGGAATCATTACTCTTCCTGATGAGGGCTTATTTATACCAGCTAGTATTTTGAGTATTGTAGATTTTCCGGATCCATTTTTCCCTACAAGGCCGATTTTGTCTTTATCCCCCACGTGAAAATTGACTTCACTAAAAAGATCGTATCCACCAAAGGATACTACCAGGTCATTTATTGATATCACGGCAGATAAGTATACTGAATTCGTAAAGTAAGTAAAGAGGAGCAGC
>CAZPRX010000103.1:0-5065 GCA_964588835.1 uncultured Muribaculaceae bacterium | reverse complement strand
TTGCAGATATGGGAAAAGTCAGTTATTCAAAAATCAATTCAACAAGCTATTCGGTTACGATGCCTCCATACTCAACAATTATATTTGAATTATGAAATTCTTAAAAATAGTCTTAGTGCTAACTCCTTTATTGTTTTTCTCTTGTATGGGAAAGGAGGGGAGCGGAAAATTTGATCAATTTGATATTGCTGAGCCAGTAAGATTAACACATGATACAACAGTTGTTGTAATCAAGGATTATTTTCCACTGATTGGTAAAATCGATTCCGTCAAATCATCAACTTTAAAGATCTATAAATACGATTCTTTCGATACAATTAAAATTATCAAAAACAAAGAATCCAAAACATTAAATTTCTTAACAATCAGTTCTGAAGGAAGTAAAGGTACTATTGCAGTAATTGATTATGATTTTTATAGCGTGAATGACACATCATCGGTTATTGCTGTTTCAAAAGAGTACAAAAACGGAAGAGTTATTGCTGAAATTTATGCGAAAGATCCAGATTACATTGTAATGTGGCAAAATTCAATTATTGATCCGTTTCACATAGAGCTTAAAAAGAGTAAATCTGAGTTTTCTTCAAAAATCCAATTAAATATTGAAATTCCAACAAGGGCAAAAGAGTTTGAGCGGTCTTTCCTGAGGATTTTCACATCAGGTGGAGAGTCGTTGGGTAACGATATTATTATTCCCTTACGTTATGGAGAGGTAATTGACTCATCTGTAAATCTAAAGAGAGAAGATAAGCATGCACAGATAATTTACTCTTTAATGATTGACCGTTTTTATGATGGTAACCAAAAAAACACAAAAAGGTTAAACAATTCGGACGTATTGTCTAAAGTAGACTATTACGGCGGTGATCTTGAAGGAATACTTGAAAAAATTAAAAGTGGCTTTTTTAACAACATCGGTATTAATACAATATGGCTTTCTCCTATAACTCAAAATCCTTATGATGCCTGGGGTCAATTTACAGACCCTTCAACGAAATTTAGCGGATACCATGGTTATTGGCCGATTTACTTAACAAAGATTGACGAAAGGTTTGGAAATGATGATGTTTTAAGAGAATTGCTTTCAGAAGCTCATTCCAGAGATATAAATGTAATTCTTGATTATGTTGCTAATCACATGCACATTAATAGCCCTACTCTGAAAGAGCATCCCGATTGGACGACATCACCCGTAACACCTGATGGAAGACCAAATTTTGAGTTATGGGATGAGTTCCGTCTAACAACATGGTTTGATAAACATATACCTTCATTAGATTTGGAAAAAGAGTATGTTTACGAACCGATGACAGATTCGGCGTTATACTGGATGACAAATTTTGATTTTGACGGCTTTAGACATGATGCTACTAAACATATACCAGAAGTCTTCTGGAGAAGATTAACACAAAAAATTAAAACATCTCTTCCAAACAAGAGTATTTATCAGATAGGTGAAACATACGGCTCTCCATCTTTAATAAGTTCATATGTTAGGAATGGAATGTTAGATGGACAATTTGATTTTAACGTTTACGATTCTTTCATCTGGAGTGTTATTAACAAAGATGGCTCATTCAGGAATGTCCAGAAAACTTTAAAGGAGAGTTTGAATACTTATGGTTATCATAATTTGATGGGCTATATAACAGGCAATCATGATCGTCCCAGATTCATCTCGTTGGCAGGAGGTGCAGTAACCCCTGACGAAGACTGGAAAAGAGCTGGGTGGAAAAGAGACATCGGTGTTGGAAGCAAAGATTCATATGATTACCTGTCAATATTACATGCATTTATAATGACTATTCCAGGAATACCAACAGTGTATTATGGTGATGAGTACGGAGATCCTGGAGCAAACGATCCGGATAACAGACGCTGGATGAGATTTGATAACTACAACCAAAATGAAAATTTGGTTCTGGAAAATTTTATTAAACTATCCAGATTTAGACGATCTTCAATGCCACTATTATACGGAGATTTTATTCCTTTGAGTACTGATGATGATATTATATCTTTTATGAGAGTTTATATGGGAAAGATAGTTATAGTTGCCATAAATAAAGGTAATGAAAACAGAACTCTTGAACTTAAATTACCAATTGATATAGGTCTTTCAAATTTACAAACAAGGTCTGGTAAACTAGTACAATCGTCATCAAATGAATTGACGATTGAAGTTGAATCAAAAAATTACACACTAATTAATAATTAACAAATTTTGAATAATATTATGAGAAATTTTTTACTAACAGGACTAATACTCATCACCTCAATATTCTACTCTTGTAATAATGTTAAGGAAAGTGAATATCTATCAATTGTAGAACATCCGGAATGGGCTAAAGATGCTGTAGTCTATGAGGTTAATACAAGGCAATTTACTGATGAGGGGACGTTTGAAGCCCTTTCAAATCATTTACCAAGACTAAAAGATCTGGGAGTAGAAATCTTATGGTTTATGCCAATACACAAAATAGGTGTTGTAGACAGAAAGGGGACGCTTGGTAGCTACTATTCAATTATGGATTATAAAAGTATTAATCCCGAATTTGGCACAATTGAAGATTTTAAAAAAGTAGTTGAAAAAGCTCATGAACTAGGAATGAAAGTAATTATTGATTGGGTCGCAAATCACACTTCCAGAGATGGAGTTTGGCTGGCATCAAATCCTGAATGGTACGTTATAGACTCTACAACAAACAGTCCTGTAGCTCCTTTCGACTGGACAGACGTTGCAAAACTTGATTTTAGTAATGAATTCATGAGAGTAGCAATGTTAGATGCTATGAAATATTGGCTGGAGGTTGCAAATATTGACGGGTTCAGATGTGATGTTGCAGGAGAAGTTCCCGTCGATTTCTGGGACAATGCAGTCAAAGAACTTAAATTAATTAAACCAGAACTTTTTATGTTAGCAGAAGCTGAAGTACCAAGTCTTCAGGAAAATGCTTTTAATATGTACTATGGTTGGAGATTCCACCATATTATGAACGGAGTGGCATCTGGAAAATTTAATGCTGACACAGTAAGAGAATACTTTTCTAAATATATTAAGAGATTCCCAACAAACACAATCGCTATGAATTTTACATCTAATCATGATGAAAATTCATGGAATGGGACCGAATTTGAAAGGCTTAATGATTACACAGAGCAGATGGCTGCTTTGACTTTTGTGCTACCAGGGATGCCACTAATTTACAACGGTCAAGAAGTAGGTTTTAATAGGCGACTCCAATTTTTTGAAAAAGATATTATCGATTGGAATGGAAATCAATATTTCACTGATTTATATAAGAATCTCATAAGGTTAAGGAAAGGTGTTCCTGCCTTAAGCGCTCTCAATTTTAATGGTTTTAAAGAAATTAATACATCTGTTCCTAAATCTGTGTTTGCTTTTTTAAGAGAGAACGGGGATAGTAAACTTGTGAGTATATTTAATTTTTCACCAAAGGCAGTTGAAGCTAAATTTTCTGACTTAAGTTTTGAAGGAGAATTTACTGAATTTAAAAAAGGTGATTTAACTCAAATACCAGAAACTATAACAATTGACCCTTTCGGTTATAAGATATATTACAGATGATGAGACTTATTAAATTATTTCTGATTGCATTTTCTGCTATTGTTTTAACCTCAAATTTACATTCAGCAGAGATAAGCAGAATTGAGCCACCATCATGGTGGGCAGGGATGAAGAATCCAAATTTGCAATTAATGCTTTTTGGCACAAATCTTAAGGGATCTAAAGTTATTACAAAAGAGAAAGGTATTAAGATTATTTCAGTTGAAAATGCAGATTCTCCTGATTATCTATTTGTTAATATTTATATTTCTCCTAAGATCAAGGCAGGTAATTATAAATTTTCACTAATTAGTAAAACTGAAACAATTGACTTCATTTACGAGATAGGCACAAAAGGCAATTCTGTACGATATACGGGCAGGGGTTTCAATAGTGAAGATATGGTTTATCTTCTCATGCCGGACAGGTTTATTAATGGTGATACTTCAAATGACAGTCATGCTGATGCCATAGAGAATGCAAACCTCAATAATAAATACGGAAGGTACGGAGGAGACATTCAAGGAATGATCAATTCTTTAGAGTATCTTAAGGATTTGGGTGTTACAAAGATATGGTCCACCCCTCTTTTATTTGACAATGAGCCAGTTGCTTCGTATCATGGCTATGCTTGTGCCGATTATTACAATATTGATCCCCGATTTGGAGATAATAACCTATTTAAGAAATATGTTACAGAGGCTTCCAATAATGGAATTGGCATAATTATGGATTATGTTCCCAATCACTCAGGATTATCACACTGGTGGATAAACAATGTGCCTTTTAAAGATTGGATACATACATTTCCAAAGTATACTCAATCAAATTACGCTATGTCTACACATAGTGATATATATGCTGCAGATCTCGATAATTTGAGTTGTACAACAGGATGGTTTGATACATCGATGCCTGATATGAACTTAAAAAATCCATATTTACTTAAATATTTTGTACAAAACGCAATATGGTGGACAGAGTGGGCCGGACTGGCAGGTTTAAGGGTTGATACATACCCATATAGTGATAAATACTCAATTGCTGAGTGGACTAAGAGCGTAATGGATGAATATCCAGATATGAACATCGTAGGTGAATGCTGGTTTTCAACACCTCAAGAAATTTCGTATTGGGAAGGAGATTCAAATAACAGAGATGGATATAATAGTCATCTTACAAATGTAATGGATTTTCCACTTCAAGAGGCTATAGGTTCTGCCCTGATGGAGGATGGAAGTCCTGGTTGGGGAGAGGGGATGTTCAAAATATATAAATCATTATCATTAGATTTTATTTATTCTAACCCTTTGCAATTATTTATTTTTGCAGATAATCATGATACAAACAGAATATCAGAAAGGCTCAAAGGAAATAAAAATAAATTTAGAATGATGATCAATCTTATTGCAACCTTAAGGGGTATTCCTCAGCTATATTATGGGACTGAAATAATGATGAAAACTAAAGATGGCAAATTAGGTCACGGTGAAGAGA
>CAZPRX010000102.1:0-5125 GCA_964588835.1 uncultured Muribaculaceae bacterium | reverse complement strand
GGAATTTGTAGTAGTCCATGATGCCCATGTTGCCGGAGCGGAAGGCTTCTGCCATAGCTAGCGGGATTTGTGCTTCTGCTTCGATTACTTTTGCGCGGGCCTCTTGTGCCTTGGCTTTCATCTCTTGTTCGAGGGCGACTGCCATTGCGCGTTTCTCTTCTGCACGGGCCTGAGCTATGTTTTTGTCTGCGTTGGCCTGGTCCATCTGGAGAACGGCACCAATGTTGCGTCCAATGTCAATGTCGGCGATGTCAATTGAGAGAATTTCAAAGGCGGTGCCAGCGTCGAGGCCTTTGTCAAGTACCACTTTGGAGATTGAATCGGGATTCTCCATAACGGATTTGTGTGACTCGGCGGAACCGATGCTTGATACAATGCCTTCGCCTACTCGGGCTAGTACGGTCTCTTCGCCTGCTCCTCCAACGAGTTGTTTGATGTTTGCTCTAACGGTAACGCGGGCTTTTGCAATAAGCTGGATACCGTCTTTTGCTACTGCTGTAACGGGAGGGGTGTTAATCACCTTTGGGTTTACGGACATCTGAACTGCCTCAAATACATCGCGGCCTGCGAGGTCTATGGCGGCTGCCATTTTGAAGTTGAGGGGAATATTTGCCTTGTCAGCTGAAATGAGCGCGTTAACTACGTTGGGAACGTTTCCTTTTGCAAGAAAGTGTGCCTCAAGTTCGTTTGCGTTAAGTTCCAGACCGGCCTTGGTTCCAGTAATCATTGCCATAACGATTGTTCCCGGAGGAACTTTCCTCCAGCGCATCAGTACCAGTTGCAGAAGTGAGATTCTCACTCCTGAAATCAGTGCCTGAAACCACAGGGTGATGGGGAAGAACCACAGAAGGATGGTAAGTCCCACCAGGGATAAACCTATCCACACCAAATAGATTGTAATTTCTGTCATAATATTTTGATTTTAGTTTTTTCTTAGTCTGGTTTGTTATGATTTATTGAGTTGATTTTCTTACAATTATCTTGCCATCTTCAACTGCGATGACCTCTATCTTTGAGCCCGACGGGATTATGCCCTCTCTTGATACGACTTCCACATCCTCTCCGGATAGTCTTGCTTTGCCAGAGGGGGCTAGTCTGCTGGTTGTAATTCCCTGTATGCCCTGTACTATTCCCTTCTCTTCAGGAGCAGAGTCTACTCTTGAGTTAATCTTAGTATTAAGTGTAGCTCTTTTCCATGTTTTTGAACGGAGGATCAGCCATGTTGAAATTGCTGTTGCAAAAATTATTACAGCCAATATTATCAATCCTGTAGTGGTGCTGAACATTGTAAATCCGAGTACGGCTGCTCCTGCCAGGGAGAGTAGCCCGAGGATGCCTGCCACCCCAAATCCGGGGATTATTAAAACCTCAATGGCCAGAAGTATAAGGCCTATTACAATAAGGGTTATTATTAGCGACATGTTATTTTGTTTTACCTATTTGTTCTACCGATACCCCCTGGGTGCCTGTTGTGTTAAGTGTCTTCTCTACGCTCTCCGCCTCCTCTTTTGTGTTGAAGGGGCCGATGAAGTACTCCGAATTCCCGGCTGCAGAGAGTCTCCTGGCCACATCTTTATCTGTTAAAGCTCTTATTGCAGAGAGAACAGATGCGGGCAGCTCTTCCGGATAGCCCGATATCTTTACGTGATATGTCATTTGGTCTGCTATCTTGTCCTCTTCCAGTCTTGCATTCTTGACGTTAATACTCTTCCCGTTTTTATACGCCACTATCATTGCGCTTCTGAATCCCTTCGCCTTTACTTTAGGCAGAGCTGCGGATGCCTCAGAATATCTGCTAAAGTTGCCGGCTGCATACAACCATTTTCCTGTAGGAGTTTTTGATTCAAAAACAGGAGTAATTCCCTTAAATGTAGATTGATTAGCTCTGTTTGCAATAACGGCCAGCTGAATTCTGTAAACAAGGATCTCTTCAGGTGCATCCTGAAAGATAACACTCTTTTCCTGAATTCTGAACGAATAATCTTCCGGTTTCTCCGGCTTGAGGAGTTTATTTATCTTTAAAAACCCAGGACCGGTTTTAAATACTTTAAAATCATCGTGTTTATTTTCTGCAACCACCTCTGCTGGCGCAGCCTCTATCTCTCGTCTTGGAATTAAGATTCCTTTATTGAGAAATTCCATCTCCTTCTCCTGTACTGCCTTTCCTGCAATTTGAAGTTTATCCCTCAGTTGAGATACAAATATCTCTCCCGATGTAATCTCCCTTTCAATAAAACTTCTGTCGTCTGTGTTCGAAAGTGACGAGAACCTGCCTCTTAAGGCATCCAGTGTTCTGAAGGTTGAATCAATCTGACTTTGAATTTTCCTGACCTCTTTAACTAGTGCAGAATAATCACCGGTATTTCTCTCCTCTACCTTTGTCACGGCTGGTTTAAACTCCTCTTCTGCCATAAGCAGGGATATTTTAAGAGCCTCTGCCGGGTCACTTATGGTGCTTTTTAGGGGGTTCACCTCGTACTCCAGCCGGTAGATTCTCACGCTGTCAGAATTTGCGATACTTCTGTTAGAGACAAGATACGAGTGATGCTTAGAGATATCATTCATAAACAGATAGTCATCAGATGGGGTTGAGTATGGGAAGCCGAGATTTTGGGGTATATCCCATTTTCCCGATGTCTCATCAAATTTGCTAACGTACAAGTCAAACCCCCCCATTCCATACTGTCCGTTAGAGGCAAAATAGAGCTCTTTTCCATCCCTGGAGAGAATGGGGAGAATCTCGTCTCCCTGAGAGTTTATATGCTCACCAAGCTGTTCCGGAGCATGCCACAAGGTGTCATTTATACGGATAGTACGGTATATGTCATAATTCCCACTCTTGTTCAGTGCAGAAAAGTACAGTGTGTCTGACTCTTGATTCGCAAATACCAGATTATAAGGAGTTGAGTTTGAACGTGTTTTCCCCAGAATATCAGGCAAAGGAGCCCAGAAAGAGTCATCTTGCCCAGGAAGCCAGAGCATAAAATCTCTTATAGGAGCGTCTGAATAACCCTGAGGAACAGGGTTTGCGGCAAACTCCAGCATCCCTTTCCCGTTTTCACATCTGGCTATCTGAATTGTGAGTGTGTTTGAGAATTTCTCATCAGTAGAGTGTTCAAGCAACGATTTATAAATCTCTGCTGCTGCTTCAAAATTGAAACCTCTTCTGAGCCTCTCTGCTCTGTCGAACTCAGAAGATGATGTCTGTCCCTGTGAGCACGCAAAGCCACTTGCCAGCATGCAGATGGTAAGCAGGAAGTAAGACTTGTTCATAAGTGATTGAATGAATAGTGAACAACAAAATTACGAAATTCTTCATATATTGTGAAAAAATACTACTTTTGTAGGCTAATTTTAGAAGGATTGTATTAAATTAAAACAGATATTCCATGCAAAGTAAAGGTGCCATTAAATTAGTGGCAATTTTGATCGCCCTGGCTTGTATTTATCAGCTGTCATTTACATGGGCAACAAGGAATCAGGAGAAGAAGGCAAAAGTATACGCAGTAGCTGCTGTTGAAGCAGAGAGGGTTTCTCCTGCATTTGCTCTGGTTCCGGAATTGGAGAGGCCGTTTATTCTTGATTCACTTCGTCTTGCAAAAGAGAGGTTCTATCTTGACTCAATCACTGCAGAAAAGGTGTTCCTCGGATTTACCTATAAGCAGATAAAAGAGAAGGAGATAAACCTTGGTCTTGACTTGAGGGGGGGTATGAACGTTATGCTTGAGGTTAAGGTTTATGACCTTGTTAATGCACTTTCAGGCTACAACAAAGATCCGCTCTTTGCTCAGGCAATGAATCAGGCTCAGGCAAATATGGCAAATTCCCGCACAGATTTCATCACCCTGTTTGCACAGGAGTGGGACAAAGTTGCTCCGGGAAAGAGACTTTCGACAATTTTTGGAACATATGAGATGAAGGACAGGATAACTGCCGAAAGCTCAAATGCAGAGGTTGTTGAAGTCATCAGAGAGGAGGCAGAGAGTGCAATCTCTAACTCTTTCAACGTTCTCAGAAATCGTATAGACAGATTCGGGGTGACTCAGCCTAATATCCAGAAACTTGGTAACTCAGGTAGAATTCTTGTTGAATTACCGGGTGTTAAGGATCCTGAACGAGTAAGGAAACTCCTACAGGGTACAGCTTCGCTGGAGTTCTGGGAAACATATGAAAATAAAGAGATATATCAGTATCTTGCTGAGGCCGATAATGCAATTAGGAACATGTTGGCTGACGAATCGGTTTTACCAGCCGCAGCGGATCCTTCTGTTATCAAAGATACAACAGCAGCAATAGTAAGTGATTCGGCCAAAGTGGCTCAGGAGCTTATAGCCGGAATTTCTACAGACTCTCTTTCAATGGATGAGGCTGCTATTGCAAAACAGAATCCATTATTCTATCTGTTAAATCCAAACGTGGCTCAGGGTCAGTTGATGCAAGGTGCCTGCATAGGTCGTGCACACTACAGAGATACAGCAAAAATTGGTACATGGCTCAGAATGCCTCAGATTCAGGCGATATTCCCTGCGGATATGAAGCCAATGTGGTCTGTTAAGGCAATTGACAATTCAAATACAATTTTTGAACTGGTTGCAATCAAGGCAAACACAAGAGATGGCAGAGCTCCGCTTGACGGAGGTGTTATTACTGACGCACGCCGTGCATTCGGCAGCAACAGTGCTGTTCCGGAGGTAAGCATGGCTATGAATGCTGAGGGAGCAAGAATTTGGGCCACTATGACTGCTAATAATATTGGCCGTCAGATAGCAATTGTTCTTGATGGTATGGTGTACTCTTACCCTGTTGTAAATGGTGAAATACCCGGCGGACAGTCAAGCATCAGCGGGAACTTTACAATAGAGGAGGCAGATGACCTTGCAAACGTTCTTAAGTCCGGTAAACTTCCGGCTCCTGCAAAAATTGTTCAGGATACAGTTGTGGGTCCTTCTCTGGGTAGTGAGTCTATAAACGCAGGTCTTATATCTTTTGTGATCGCGTTCCTGCTTGTTCTTGTTTATATGATTCTGTTCTATAACGGAGCAGGTATGGTAGCAAACATTGCGCTATTATCAAACGTACTGTTCCTGTTTGGAGCACTTACCTCTTTTGGAGCTGTTCTTACACT
>CAZPRX010000101.1:2336-5165 GCA_964588835.1 uncultured Muribaculaceae bacterium | reverse complement strand
ATATGGATGAACTGGAAAAGTGCCTTAAGCTTGCTCAGGCGCAAAGATTCCGCCTGATTGTTACGGATGGTGTTTTCTCAATGGACGGAAACGTAGCCCCTCTTGATAAGATATACGAACTTGCAGGAAAATACAATGCTATGGTAATGGTAGACGAGTCTCACTCTGCCGGAGTTGTTGGAGAGACAGGAAGAGGAACAACCGAATTGTTCAATCTGAGAGGCAAAGTGGAAATCATTACCGGAACCCTTGGCAAAGCCTTTGGTGGAGCTATCGGTGGCTTTACAACCGGGAAAAAAGAGATTATATCAATGCTCCGTCAGAGATCAAGACCATATCTCTTCTCAAATTCAATTCCTCCTATGGTAGCTGCATCCGGAATTGCAATGTTTAACATGATGTCAAGGACCAACGAGCTTCAGGACAAACTGCACAACAACACAAAATATTTTGTGGAGAAGATGCTGGCGGCCGGATTTGATATCAAACCAACACAGTCTGCCATCTGCGCACTTATGTTATATGATGCAAAACTCTCTCAGGATTTTGCAGCAAAGATGCTTGAGGAGGGGATTTATGTAATAGGCTTCTACTTCCCTGTGGTCCCTAAAGGCCAGGCCCGCATCCGGATTCAGATAAGCGCCGGACACGAGCCTGAACATCTTGACAGGGCAATTGCAGCCTTTACCAAGGTCGGTAAGGAGCTCGGTGTTTTGAAAAGCTAAAGCCATCATGAATCTCTATCTCTCCGTCAAAGCCGAATCTGATAGGATTTTTTAGCATTACTTTTACATTTTCAGGGATATAGAGAGTTATTCGTTTATTTGTTCCGTCCCATTTTTTCGCTTTTGTGAATACATCGGGACGAATAGTTACAAGGGAGTCTGTCATTTCAACCAAAGGCAGGTTCCTTTGTGCTTTCATAATCGCTTCTCCACTTGTATGGCCAAACGCATTTGTCCTTAGTCTCATATATCTTGAACTGTCTGCCATATCTCTTTCAATACGTATCTCAGGGAAAACAACAAATTGTTTATCTGAACCCATGTTGTCTGCCCAGAAGATGAAGAGTTCATCTTTATCTCCGTCAATAATCAGATTTTTATCCGGCATTGGAGAATCGTACTCCAGATTCAGGTAAAGAGTATCGTGTGTTGAAGTGATAGGAACCTCTGATATCTCCCTTGCATTTTCCCAATATGGTCTCGAAGCCTTAATGGCAAGTGTTGCCGATGCAAATCCTGATATAATCCAGATGATGAACATTATGAGACCCGGACGGAAACGTGGGTTTCTGAACTCAAACAAAATCTGGATACCTCCGTACAACATCCCTAAAAGTGGAAGGAAGAGGAATGCCAGAGTTGATAATTTGAGCCAGAAGGTGTTTGTAAGGCCTATCTCTACGTAGTTGATTATGTCAGCAGGGATAAAACCGTTGAAAATTTCTATCCCAAGGAAAAGAAACGAGAAGAGTAAAATCCCTCCTATTGATATTAGAACCAGAATTACCGCAAACACCTTAGATATGGCTCTGAAAATGTCATTAACCACTGGTGCGCTATTTCTTCCTGCCCTTCTCAGGTCACGGCCAACTCTTTGAGCGCCTCTCTCTACGTTTCGCTGAATATTTGAAAGATCCGGCTTTTCACCTCTCATTGCAAATTTCTGACGAACAGTCCTTGCTTCAGGGATGGCAATCCACATAATTATGTATGCAATAAATATGAAAGATCCGCCCACTCCGTGAACTCCTGCAAATGGTATGATAACAAAAGGAACCCATGAGAAGAATAGCAGAACAAGGAACAGCACCCTTACTATTGCAGTGTCAATATTGAAGTAGGCTGCAATACCAGAGCATACGCCCCCAATCATCTTATTATCCGGATCACGGTACAGCCTTTTGTCTGCCCTTGCAGAGGGAGATGGTGCTCTTCTTGTATAGCTTGTCTCGTTACTCTCTTCGTCAATCACCTCCGGCCTTCCGAGAAGTTTTATTACATCGTTTACCACTGCCGATGTGATTATAGAGTCTCTGCCAGATTTCTCCAGGAAGAGTTCGGCAATTCTCTCCTCGATGCCTTCGACAATCTCATTGCCGTTCTGCATCCCTCTGTAGTGATCATTAAGCTCTTCAAGATAACCTTTGAGGATAAGATATCCATCCTCTTCTACAGTGAAGGCAATTGTGCCTATGCTCACTTTGAGTACCTTTTTCATATTTACTGGATTTTATTGTTTCTGATTAGGTTAATTGTCTCAACAAGCTCCCTCCACGCACCATCCATCTCTTCGAGCAGCTCTTTGCCTCTCTCTGTGATGGAGTAGTATTTTCTTGGCGGTCCCTGAGGCGACTCTTCCCATCGGTAACTAAGGAGCCCCTGATTTTTTTGCCTTGTAAGCAGCGGATAGAGAGTCCCCTCTACCACTATCATTTTTGCACTCTTCAACTCCTCTATGAGTGATGATGCGTATGCGTCGTTGTTATTAAGAATACTCAGGATGCAGTACTCCAGCACACCTTTGCGCATTTGTGACTTTACATTGTCTGTATTAATATCTGTCATGATTTTTCTATTTATACGATGAAAATTTCCTTAGATTTTCTGCAGTTACAGGGATTCCCCTCATCTCACATTTCTGAGCTGCAGTCATTGCCTGAGGAGCAACTATCCAGAATATAATGTATGCCCAGAATCCCAGTCCCCCCATAAAGAGACTAATACCAAATATTACCCTGATAATGATCATATCAATATTCAGGTAGTGTCCCAAACCACTGCAAACACCGCCAATAATTCTATTGTCCGGGTCTCTGTACAGCCT
>CAZPRX010000101.1:0-2236 GCA_964588835.1 uncultured Muribaculaceae bacterium | reverse complement strand
CCAAACCACTGCAAACACCGCCAATAATTCTATTGTCCGGGTCTCTGTACAGCCTTTTTGAAACATTTAGATTTACACCTGCTGGTGAGGGCTCAGAGCTGGATTCTGCCGATTCATCGGCTGGTGAGCCATCTGGCATGCCGAGTTGAGAAATCACTTTGTTAACACTTGAGATATTCACTACCTCTCCCTTACCTGAGAGATCTTCGTAGAAAAGCTCGGCAATTCTCTGCTCAAGATCCTCCATGATATCTGCAGCTTCGTTGCCATTTCCCGTTTTTTCACGGAATTTGTTAAGATAGCGTTCAAGTTTCTGATAAGCATCTTCGTCAATTACGAATGATCTGCCACCTATACCTACTGTAACCACTTTTTTCATTTTGCGAGTACTTTAATTATTTTAGAATTTGGTACTGCAAATATATATACTTTTTTTATTACCTTGTATCACATAGTAGTAAATAAAATAAAAAAAAGAGCCCGATACATACGTAACGGGCTGATATACTGCGAGAAAAATTTTAAAAATTTTTTCTAAAATTAGTTTGTAGGAGGTGTTTGCTCTGCTCCTGCATGAGTTTGAGGCTGCGGTGCAGGGAATTCAGGCTGACCTTGAGCGGGTGCAGATTGCTCGATTCTTTGCTGAATTGTGTTTGCTCTTTCTGATTTGCCTGTTGATACAAATGCAGTAGCAAGAACGCAAAGAACAATGATTCCTATAGCCAGGGTCCATGTTGCTTTCTCAAGAAAGTCCGCTGTCTGACGCACTCCAAAAGTCTGGTTTCCCTGAGCAAAATTTGCAGCAAGTCCGCCGCCTTTTGAGTTCTGTACCAATACTATAATAGTAAGCAGGATGCTTGCGATTACAATAATAATGGATATTGCTGTATACATAATTTTATATGTTGTGTTTGGTCTTTAACTCTTTAACAAGGGACGCAAAGTAAGTACTTTTTTCCGGATATAGCAAAATTAGTTTAGCATACACATCCACAGCTCTCTTCACAAGGCCCTGTTCAGCATATATCCTGGCCAGTGTCTCTGTATAGAAACCTGAATCTACAAATTCATCACTATCCTCCAAAATTACCGGCTCTGCTGTAGAAGGGGGATTCCCTCTAAGCAGTGATGGTTTTTCTGAAATAAACTTATCAATAGGCTGAGCTTTGTCAAGATCAATCGCCTCCATCTCTTTTCTGGAGAAGTAGTCTCCGCCTGCAAAGATCTGAGGCTGCTCTGAACCCACGAATTCATCCTCCTCCGGAATGAGTTCAAAAAAATCATCATCAGAAAAATCTATTATACTCTTACTTCTCACCGGCTCGGCAACCTGCGATTCAACTGGATTTGTTTCTTGTTTTGCTAACGGTATTCTGTCCGGTCCTGCTACTGGAGCTATAACGGGCTGGGTGACAGGCTCAACATCGGCCTGATCAATTTGCTCAAATGAGTCTGTGCTCTCCTCTTTAGAGGCTGTATCATGAATCTGGGTAATCTCGTATAACAGCTCCCTGGAGTGCACATAGGCAGCAGCTCTCTGAAGGTACTCTCCGCGAGCTTCAGGACCTCTTTCACAAAACTTCTTGTAAAGCTCTAGATGTGCCAGTGAATACCACGGGTACTTCTCTACAAGCTGTTCAAGAGCTATAATGTCATTGTCATTCATACTATTACCAGTTTGCAACGGTTGCATTGAATATTGCTTCAGTCAGTTTCTCAGTAATTGCATCAACTAAGCTTGCCTCCACGGCATCGAGTGATGATGATGAGGGGTAGTCCTCAAATTCAGCAAAAGAGCGATCAAAATCCTCTTTAGGATACTTTTTGTTTGTGAACCTTATCTTTACGGTTATTGTTAGTCTGTTCATTGAGGCCACCTCATTTGCTGTAACGGCTAGTGCGGTAATCTCGTAATTTGTAATCTCTCCCTCAACTTCAAGATCAGGATTCATCTCCTCAATCGTGAGTTTTGTCAGCTTTCTGTACTTCTCTTTGAGACCCTCGGTAAGCTGATTGCTTAGTGCCGGATTTACCCTCATAGCCCGGTTCTCAATCCTTGCAACTGAGATGGATGTCACATCAGGTGCTATTGATGTACCGGAAAAGGAGTAGATGCCGCATGAATTAAGGGCAAACAGCGCAGCTACGATTATATATATAGATCTCTTCATTTTATTCTAGTTCCTTTATCTTTCTGTACAGGGTTCGCTCTGATATACCCAGCTCTGCAGCAGCA
>CAZPRX010000100.1:0-5375 GCA_964588835.1 uncultured Muribaculaceae bacterium | reverse complement strand
GAGGATCCTTACCCCGGAGCAGATGCATTTGTAGCTGTGGCGAGTATGCTGGCCACATGGTGGGTTTCAGGCAAACACATAGAAAACTGGATTGTTTGGATAATTGCAGATGTAGCAGCAGCAATGCTCTTCTTCTGGCAGGGGCTCTATGCTACTGCAATCCTTTATGTTGTCTATGCTATAGCAGCTATGGCCGGTTATATGCACTGGAGAAAGTTCCCGGTGGTATTGAAATAGTTGGTCAAAATACTTACCTTTGCGAATTGAATAAACCCCCGTATATATGCGATTAATAGCAGACAGCGGCTCCACCAAGGTAGATTGGAGAGCCATTCATAGTGACGGATCGGTTCAGAAAATAACCACCGCAGGTATTAACCCCTTTTTCCAGACAGAGGAACAGATTATTTACGAGCTTGAACAACACTTGCTTCCAGATATCAGTGCAACTGTAACAGAGATTCATTTTTACGGAGCAGGCGTTGCCTCTCCTGAAAAAATTCAGGTTTTACAAAATTGTTTCAGAAAGGTATTCCCAAAATCTCGTGCAAACGCATACTCAGATTTGCTTGCAGCAGCGAGAGCTTTGTGTGGAAAAAAGCCCGGAATTGCTGCAATTCTTGGAACCGGAGCAAATTCATGTTACTATGATGGTCATGATATTGCGGATAATGTTCCTGCTTGCGGATATATTCTTGGTGACGAAGGCAGTGGTGCTGTACTGGGCAGAAAGTTTATATCGGATTACCTGAAAAGGCAACTACCAAAGGAGCTGAATGATTCATTCAACCAAAAATACGGATTGTCGTATGCATCGGTAATAGAGAGGGTGTATCGTCAGCCATTTCCTAACAGATACCTTGCAACTTTCTCGGTTTTTCTAAATGAGAACAAGAATAATCCTCATGTAGATAAATTGTTGAGAGATAGTTTTGAGGAGTTTTTTACCAGAAATATTATGCAGTATGACTATAAGAGGTACAAAGTTAATCTTGTAGGCTCCGTTGCGTATTATTATCAGGAAATAATTGCACAAGTTGCAGAGAAGCTGGGCGTAAAGCTTGGCGTTATTCTGAAATCACCTATTGATGGTCTTGTGCTTTATCATAAATCGTTGTAAAAGAAACAAACTGACCCCCAATGAAAATTACAGAACAACCTTCAAGATATAGTGATCTTGATAAAATGTCAACGCTGGAGCTTCTCCAGAACATGAACAGAGAGGATAAAACTGTTCCTTATGCTGTTGAAAAGTGTATTCCCCAAATAGAGAAAATTGTTGATGGAATAGTGGAGAGGGTTCGAAGGGGTGGAAGACTATTTTATCTGGGAGCAGGAACCAGCGGAAGGCTTGGAATACTTGATGCTTCAGAGATACCGCCTACATACGGTGCCCCTTTTGATCTTGTTATTGGTCTTATTGCAGGGGGTGACTCTGCCATACGAAGAGCTGTTGAGGCGGCTGAGGACAACTGGGAGATGGGATGGAGCGACATGCAGCAGTTTGGAATAAATAAAGATGATGTAGTTATAGGAATTGCAGCATCAGGAACCACTCCATATGTTATTGGAGCTGTTAAGGAGGCAAGAAGCAGAGGAATTCTTACCGGTTGTGTAACATGTAACCCGGACTCTCCGCTTGCAGCTGAGGTTGACATTCCGATTGAGGCTATTGTGGGCCCTGAATTTGTTACCGGTAGTACCCGTATGAAGTCCGGCACTGCTCAGAAACTTGTCCTTAATATGATTACAACTACAGCCATGATTAAGTTGGGACACGTTAAAGGCAATAAAATGGTTGATATGCAGCTAACAAATGCAAAACTTGTAGACCGTGGTACTAAGATGATAATGGAAGAGGCATCCATTGCAGATTATGAACTGGCAAAGTCTCTCCTTATTACTCACGGATCAGTGAGAAGAGCTGTGGATTTCTATCTTAACAGCCAACAGGGTAAAAACTAATGTACAGAAACAACTTATCATCTGCATTGCTGCAGGATGCCGTTGACGAACTATCTTCTCTACCGGGAATCGGGAGAAAAAGTGCATTGAGGTTTGCGCTGTATCTTCTTAAACAACCTGCTGAGAATATTGAAAGGTTCAGCAGAACAATCCTTAAGATGAGAAATGAAATCAAATATTGCACCAATTGCAATATGATTTCAGATGCAGATTTATGTCCTGTTTGCTCATCTCTCTCAAGGGAGAGATCGCTTGTTTGTGTTGTGGAGAGTATACGGGACGTGATAAGTATAGATAATACAGGACAATACAATGGCCTTTTCCATGTTCTGGGCGGAATAATATCACCCATGGATGGTACCGGCCCATCTGATCTATCAATAGACCACCTTATCTCCAGAGTATCTCAGGGAACTGTAAAGGAGGTCTTTCTGGCACTTAGTACTACTATGGAGGGTGAGACAACAGCCTATTATATCTATAAAAAGCTTGCTCAGTTTGACGTTAAGATTAGTACAATAGCAAGAGGTGTGGGCTTTGGAGATGATCTAGAATATACAGACGAAGTAACTCTCGGCAGATCAATACAGAATCGTCAACCGTTTGTGCCACTTAATAAATAATTTTCGCTACATAAATAGTTAATTAAAAGAGACTGATATGCAACATGATTTTCCACTTTCCTGGCTCCTGATAGCCTTTTCGCTTTACACGGCGCTTCTATTCTTTATCTCCTGGCTTACCTCCAGGAAGGCAGACAGTGGTTCATACTTTCTGGGCAACAAGAAGTCACCATGGTACATTGTAGCTTACGGAATGGTGGGAACATCAATCTCAGGGGTTACATTTATATCGGTCCCCGGTAATGTACTTAACCAGAACTTTTACTACATGCCTCTTGTTCTGGGATTTCTTGTGGGTTATCTTGTTATTGCCAAGGTTCTTATTCCTCTCTATTACAAGATGAACCTCACATCAATATATGGTTATCTTGAGAATAGATTCGGGTTTTTTACTTACAAAACAGGAGCATCGGTCTTTATGGTCTCCAGAATACTTGGAGCTGCTGTAAGGATATTTGTTGTTGTCCTTGTTCTTCATACATTCCTTCCTCAAGAGTCTGTTCCATTCTGGGTGGTTGCTTTTGTCTTTATGTTCCTGATTTTCCTCTACACATTCAAAGGTGGAGTAAAGACAATCATCTGGACAGATGTATTGCAGACTACATTTATGCTTTTGGCAGTGGGTCTGACTATTTTCTTTGTAGCAAAAGAGATGGGTTGGGGAATTGGTGATATGGCAAAGGCAGTGGCCAGTACCGAATATGCAAGTTGGCTGGACTGGGAGTGGAGCAATTCAACAAACGCAATTAAACAGTTTATCGCTGGTATATTTATTACTATTGTTATGACCGGTCTGGATCAGGAGATGATGCAAAAGAACCTGTCATGCAAGAATATTAGTGAAGCACAGAAGAATATTTATACTACAAGTGTTACTATAGTTGTAGTTAACTTCTTCTTCCTTCTTATGGGTGCTGTACTTGCAATCTTCGTAAGTTCAAAACTGGGTGGAATGCAGGGGATAGGCCTTGCAAATGAGTTAGGTGAATTCACAAAGGCTCAGACTGATAAATTATTCCCAACAATTGCCAGCCAATATTTGGGTCTGGGTGTAGGACTATTCTTTATAATCGGACTAATTTCAGCATCCTACCCAAGTGCGGGGGGGGCTTTGACCTCACTCACTACATCGTTTTGTATTGATTTTGTAGGATTCGGCAAGAGAAATGACCTTACTGAGAAGAGGAAAAAGAGTATCAGACAGCGCGCACATGCCGGTTTTGCCATTCTCTTTTTCTTGATAATATTAATCTTGTATAAAGTAAATAACCAGACAGTTATAGACTTGGTTTATCTTCTGGCTGCATACACATACGGGCCTCTGCTTGGATTCTTCTTCTTTGGTATTCTAACAAAGCACAATGTAAAAGACAGGTTTATGCCCTATGTTGCAATTGCATCACCTGTACTATGCTTTATTCTTGATTATGTGGGGCAGGAGTTTCTGGGATTTGGATTTGGATTTACAATTCTAATTGCAAACGGACTCTTCACTTTCATAGGGATGTATCTTCTCAGAGAGCGTAAAAAAGTCTGATAATGTCCTGGGCAGAGATTATACTCATTGCAATAGGTCTCTGTTTCGACACGTTTGCAGTGTCGTTGTCGTCCGGGATGTGCCTTCCTCAGATTCCAAGATATTCATTTTTAAAAATTGTATCGGCATTTGCATTTGTCCAAGCTCTGTTTACCCTGATTGGCTGGGTAGCCGGAAAGGGGATACTCCCTTTTATCAGTTCAGTTGATCATTGGATTGCGTTTTTAATTCTTGTCTATATTGGTATTAAAATGATAAGGGAGTCGCTGTCAAACCCTGAAGAGATTTGTCTTGATTTAAGAAAACCCAGAATTTTGTTTACTGCTTCAGTTGCTACCAGTATAGATGCTTTGGCGGTAGGAGTTAGTCTTGCAATGGCATCAATTGATATGACGGGGATTGCAAAAACGGGAATAGTAATATTTGTCATTACAATGATCTCAGCTGTAGCAGGAATCAAATGGGGCAGACATGTAGGCTTAAAGGCAGGAAGACGCTCCGGGGTAATTGGTGGAATTATCCTCATAGTTATAGGATTCAAGATTTTGGTTGAGCATTTGGAAATTTTGAGTTAACTTTGCAGGATATGAAGATTAGAGTATCTGCCATATCCTATCTTAACACAGCGCCATTCGTATATGGACTTGAGAATCATCCTGTTTCCAGGTTGATTGATCTCGATTTTGTACCACCTGCAGTTACAGCTGCCAAGTTGATCTCCGGTGATGCGGATCTGGGTCTTGTTCCGGTTGCAGCTATTCCTTATATCAATAATCCCATCATAGTTTCTGACTATTGTATAGGAGCTGAGGGAAAAGTTGCCAGTGTACTGCTATGTAGCGGCAGAAAGCTTAGTGACATTAAAAAAATATATCTCGACACTGAATCCAGGACATCTGTTCTTTTAACAAGGATTCTCTGTAAAAACTACTGGATGATTTCACCTGAGTTTGCTGATTTCGATTTTTCTAAATCTATACCAGATCCTGATGAATCATATATTCTGATTGGTGATAAAGCTCTTCTTAATTCTAATCTTTTCAGTAACGTATATGACCTGGCAGAGGAGTGGATTTCATACAAAAATCTCCCGTTTGTTTTTGCATGCTGGACTTCTAATAAAGAGCTGCCTGCTGACTTCATTAAATTATTCAACGAAGCACTATCGTTTGGGATTGCTAACGTTGAGAAAAGTGTTGACCGATTCTTACCTCTTTTCGAAAAGGAGTACGCACTTGAATATCTAAAAA
>CAZPRX010000099.1:0-5442 GCA_964588835.1 uncultured Muribaculaceae bacterium | reverse complement strand
TGGGGCATAGAATTTTCCCATTTAGACACCTCGTCAAATGACATAGGGGTAATTAAGGTAACTACCTCGGCATAAGGCGAAGAGGATTCTGGGGGTTGAAACGAAACCATAAGTGGATTTTCGCCAAGAAGATGAAGATTTTTATTAATGTATTTGAAAGAGTTAGGTTTAAGAATTAAATAAAGACAAAACATGCTTACTGAATTCTTAAGCTCTTTTACTCTTCTTCTGTAGCTGTCTTTAAGCCCTGCTTCCGGACCGACCATCATAGTAGTATTATGAGGGTGAAGAGTTGATATCACTCTCTTTGCCATAATCTGCTCTCCGGCTGATGTCTCAACCCCCGATACTTGTTTATCTTTTAAAATAATTGATTTCACCTCAGTCTTGCACCTAACCTCTCCTCCGTTTGCTATAACAGAATCTTTTAGAGCATCAGTAATTTTATACGCACCTCCTTTTATTCTCCATGATGACTCAATGTATGAGTTAGTTGTCATCGCATGAACATAAAATGGAGTAATCTCTCTCTCGCCACAATATATTATTGAATTGCCCTTAAGTATTTTCCTAAGCTCTGGATTCGATATATACGCATTTATCTCCTCATCAACAGAGATAGCAACCCCGTAAAGTGATTCTCTAGAAAAACCTTTCCCATCTTTCACACTCTCAACTGAAAAGAGAGCAGTCTTTTTTATTGCCTCAATATATCTTTTTAAACCCTCCTTTTCAGATGGAAAGAATTCTGTAAGTTTCTCAACAAAATTATCATGTCCCATTGCCATTGGATAACATTTGCCGTTAGTATACACCGATTCAAATTCATCATTATCCATTCTAACAAAATCTACTTTGTCAGTAACATTTAAGTAGGCAAAGAAACGCTCCATAAACTGGCCTTTGTCCATACTACCTATATAGTGAACAGATGAGTCAATTGTTACTCCTCTCCGTTTGAATGGTTGAAAAAGACCTCCGGGTTCACTACCCTGTTCGAGAACAATAACACTCATTCCCTCCTTTGACAAGAGAGAAGCACACTCAAGGCCTGCGAGACCTGCTCCTATAACAGCTACATCATATATTTTCATATTTTACTCTGTTTAGGTCTCATTATAAATATTGTGTTAGATGTAATGGTATCGTTTGCCATCTCTGTAAGGTCACAATTTAGCTCTGCAGCAATCTCTCTCATCTTGGTTCCGCTTGTAAAGCACGGGGCTTGATTTGCCTTGTTAAAGCCAAGCAGCTTTATTGAAAACCATTCTGATAGTTTTGTCACTTTATGATTACTCACTTTTTCAGAGTCTCCATCTCTCAATATAAGGAATCCCCCTGAATTTAATGATATTATTGCTCTTTCAATAATTTGAGTCTGCTCTTCAGGAAGCAGATAGTGCAGGACATCATTCATTATAAAAACATCACTAGCAGGCAGTTCACACTGTAAAGCATCAGCATATAAAAAATTAATATTTCCGCCTGAAAGCCATGAGTTCTTTGCAGTATCAATCTTCTCCTTATCGTAGTCAATTCCTGTTACAACTCTTTTTGAAGAGAGTATTCCTAACATCATACAAAGTGGACCGTAACCACATCCAATATCTGTCACTTTAGCATCTAGAGGTACAATTTTATGAAATGGCTTATAATACTTTTCCATCCTCATTTTAATCCTCAGATACCACTCAGTAACAGGCCCTTTATATATGTAGCCGGACATCACTTTCTGGTAGAAAAACAGATTTTCCGGAACATCATATTCATGCCTGAGTTTTGAATACTCATCTTTCATCAGTCTTGCAACTGCCTTACACCTCTCTCTGTAATCAGAGCCATAATCAATATTCTCAGGTGTAATTCTTTGAAGTATTCTATAGCCAATTATTCCTCTCTTGACATAAAATGGCTCTCTCTTTGACACAAGATTACCATTCCCATATATTACTATAGGGAGAATATCCAATGAAAGTTCTTGTGCAAACTTAAACGCCCCTTTGTGGAATCTGTGAATCTCCATATCAGGAGAACGAGTACCTTCTGGAAAGATTAATACAGAATAACCCTCCTTGATTTTAAGCTTCAATGATTTAATATGATTCTCTATACCATCTTTGTGGTAAATAAATCCTGCAAACCTCACAATATGACCAAAAACAGGTGAGTTCCAGACCCACTTATTTGTCATCATAACAATCTTGGGGTAAAGGGATAAAAGCATCAGAATGTCAATGAAAGACTGATGATTTGCAATTATAACCGCTGGTTTTTTAAAATTCTCTTTATGATCATTATCATTGAATATTCTAACTGTAGGTGATAGCCTAACAGGTAGAAAAACAATAGCTTTAATAACTCTTCTAAGCAGTAGCTGCCTGGACGAGTGCTTTACCGGTAGTATCATAAGAACCGGAATTAAAATTGCTATTAAGAGACACCCTGCAACAAAAGCTGAAAATGTAAGAATCATCTGAGCTACACCTGAAAAAGTATATGGATGAAGACCTCGAGAAGCAGGAGTTGTGATAAAAAATCTGTAAACAATCGGTTGTATTGTATATGCAACTATCCAGACAGCAGAAATTCCCACTATTGATACCAGTGCAATTGACCTTAAAGCCGGATGAGTGGCGAAGGCCATAGAGCCAACTCCTGCCAGAACTGTAAATGTTGAAAAGAAAATAGCACTTTTGTGTGATGCCAGAGACTCACCCTTCCCTTGATATTCAGCAGATAGTCCATCGAGTACAAAAATACTGAAGTCGTCACCTATACCAAAAATAAAAGTGGCAAGCAGAATGTTGAAAATATTAAACTCTATTCCTAGAATATTCATTAATCCCAGTATTATTACCCAGCTTACAGCCATGGGTAAAAAGGCCATAACAGCTAATTCAATCCTTCCGTATGAGATTAAAAGGGTGATGAATACAAGAAGCGATGATATAATCAGGATAATATTAAAATCCTCCTTAATACTAATGGCCCAAATTGAGGAGAAGTGTGATCTGTCAAGTATTCCCAGCTCCGTATTATCATTTATGAGTTCATACAGACTCTCTTTCTGTTCAGATGGTGAATATAGCTGCGTTATAAGTGTATAAACCCCGTCACTCTCTTCGGCCCACTCCTTAATGAAAGAGGGAAGCTCTTTAAAAGAGGTAGAGAAGTCTACAATTGAATAGTCTTTTTCAAGCAGTGACAGGAAACCGCTGAAGGCCTCATTGGAGAATCCTTTAACCTCTCCAACTGATAGTAAATCATTCTTCAAAGCATCTACTTTCTCTTCTGTCCAGAAATCATTCCAAACTTCAATCCTCTCTCTCTGAATCTCTTTTGGAGGAAGCAACCACGAAACAGAGGCACTCCTAAGGTTTTGGCCTTTGTTAATAATTGAATCCAAAAACTTGTTGTCTCTAAAATATGCTTCAGAAGCTTTATTGAAATCTGTAGCTGAGGATAGAAGAAATACTCTTGAATCCCCTGCGCCAAACTCTTCTGCAAATTTATTCTGTGCAATGGTCAACTGTTCCGGCTCATATCCCAGGTTTGAAAAATCACTGTTAAACCTTACTCCCGGTGCGAGAAATACCCCTCCTATAAACAGAGCCACTATTAACCACCGTAACCATTTAATCCTCTCGTACTCGAATGAGGTCATTTTTAAAATTGCCGAATATGCTTTTGTCTCTTTCCTGTTGTTGTCTACCTTCAAAAAATGAGGCAGAAAAATCAAAGAGAAAAGAGTTGTTCCAGTTAAAGTCAATGATGAAAACAGACCAAAGTCCTTTAAAAGAGCTGAATTAGTAAACAGCAGACCTAAAAATGCACCTATTGTTGTAAAACCGCCAACAGTTAGTGGATATGCAAGCTCATCTATCAGCTGTTCAACTGAATTGACATGTTTGATATGTGAAATTACATGTATGGAATAGCTGAGTGCAATACCCATCACGGTAGCTCCGGCTCCTATAGCTATTGCAGAGACCTCAGCTCCTCTCAGAGACATAAAGGAGAGGGCAAAAAGTGAACCAAACAAAGCAGGAGCAACAAGTATTGCAAGCGTTCTGGGATTTCTGAATGAAATCCAGAAGAGAATTGCTATAGCCAATAAGGCCAGAAGAGTAGTGAAAACAGTATCTCTTTTAATAGCCCGTGCGTTGTAAACTCCGGCCAATGGTGCTCCGGAAAGCATTATATCTACCCCCTCATATTCAGACTCAACTTCAAGCTCAATCCGCTCTAGTTCAGTCACGATTTTCTCATCTGAAGCCGATTTTGCTGTGGTTTCGCCTGGAGAGAAAACAAAGAAAAGAGATTTCCAGTGGGCAGAGAAAACATTATCCCTGTAAACATTCATTTTAACACCCATCCTGAGTGAGTCCAGTTTTGCAACAAGATGAGTTCCTATAAAAAGAGGGTCTCTGGCAATCATATCAGCAGCTACAGCTCCGGCAGGAGAGATAAGTAATCCCATTGAGTTCTCAAGTCTCTCTGCAATCTTTTCACCTTTAATACTTTCATTAATCTTGCTGTAATCACCAACCTCGAGATATAGTGGCAGATTGCTGTAAATAAAGTCTAAAATCTCTTTCTGGTTATATATTTCACTACCTGTTTGCCGACTAAGTAACCCTTCATCAATTAAAATATTTGCCCTAAGTTTGAAACTCTCCGCAGCATCGGCTAACATATCTGAAGATGAAGTGGTCTCATCTGACAGGGATGAAATAAGTACAATAATTTTATCTTTTGCCTTAAGCCTGGAGAAGGCCATTGCACTCTTTGCCCCTTCGCCTTCAGAGGGAAACAACTGCATGGGATCCTCTGTAAAACGAATACCGGAAGCAGCTGCAACCATTGCAAAAGTCAGAAGAGTGAGAAGAAGATAAAGTAACAATCTCCTTCTGCCTAAAATTCTATAGAGAGCAACTAGTATTTTTCCAAGACTCATTTTACAACCCTTCTGAAAATTGATAAAAACAGATAAGTAATTAACATCCCCGTAATACCCGCAGTTATTGCAAATGCTATACTTCCTGTCAGATATTGCTTAAGACTACCTGATATTGCCTCCATCGTAAGGTCAGCAGGTATTACGCTTATGGGCTCTCCCCAAATTAATGACCCAAAAGCAAAACTACCATAAAGAATAAACGGAATCATTGGAGGAATACTAATATTTGATGCCACCAGAGTAAGCACTTTGTTTACTTTAATCAGATGGGCAACAGCCACTGCAGTAATCATTTGATACCCCCACAATGGGGATATCCCAAAGAAGAGTCCGAGACCAATTGATGCTGCAATTTTAAAATTTGACTCTTTTGATTCCGTAAAATGGTCTTTTATGAAATTCGAAATATTCTCTCTGTTAAACCATCTAAAAAAACGAAGTGGCCACCACCAAATCAATGCAATGATAACAAGCACTGTATT
>CAZPRX010000098.1:0-5524 GCA_964588835.1 uncultured Muribaculaceae bacterium | reverse complement strand
TAGTTGTGCCATCACAAGTAAAAAAGATGTAGTTTTTCATATATTGGTTCAAATTTTGTTAAGTGGTAAGCAATATAAGAAAAAAATCCCTTTGATGCAAATCAGAACTTATATCCTATGCGGATGTCCGGCCCCCAGAGGAACCTGTTTATTACTTTTGAATTTATATTAAGGTCCTTGAAAATGACATGTCCTTGGTAGCTGCTACCCAGAATTGCAAAAAATTTGTCCTGTTTGAAAAGTGAAAAGTCTGCTCCTATATATGTTCCGAAGGAAACTCCAAATCCATCTCCCGGTTTGTGTCCTGAGCTGAATGTATAACCGGCATTCATTAAGAAAAATGGAGAAACTTTAGCCTCGAGAAAATAGAACTTCATTCTTGCGTATACAGGAAAAATGAACCGGTCAAAAGTGCCGTCTGTAACGCCCACTCCCACACCTGCTCCTAACGTTGAAAGTCTGGATATTTTGTAATCATAATTAAAAGCTGCAATTCCATAATCATGTCTCTCAATACCAACCCCTTTTACAAATCCCAACTCTGCAGACATAACAAAGTCACTGCTTTTTTGAGAAAACGACATGCTCGAAATTAAGATAGCCGAAGCTAGTAGTAAAAACCTTTTCATATTGTTAAACAATTATTGGTTTATGATTTGTCATCTCACAGACCTGTTCACAATGATGAGAGCGGCGATTACCCCGGGTACCCATCCTGCAAGAGTGAGAAGAAAAACAATAAGAACAGATCCGCAGCCGTAATCAATTACAGCTAACGGAGGAAAGAGTATACACACAAGAACTCTGAGAAATGACATATCTTCGCAAACTTAGTAAAAAATTATCATAAAGGGTGTGTGAAGCAGAATCTTGCGCCATTTGTGTAATCTGGGTCAATCCAGATTTTACCCCCCATCCTCGTTATTATCTGTTTAGAAATTGCAAGTCCCAGACCTGCACCCTGAGTATAATCATCAAGTTTTTCAAACCGCTCAAACAGCCTTGATTGTTTCTCCTTTGGAATACCCTTTCCGGTATCAGTGATTGTAAATAATACATCTCCCTGTTCTGCCCTCAGGCTATACTCAAGAGTAATTGTCCCCATGTCTGTAAATTTGTTTGAATTTGAGATAAGATTAATAAGAACCTGTGAGAGCCTGTGCAAATCGGTTTTCAATATTAGTTCACCAGGGTAAGGTTTGCACACATATTCAACACTCTCCTTTTTCAAATGAAGTGTAGTTTGAAACAGTCTGTCACAAAGCTCCTTTAAATTGACCTCTTTTATATCCATTTCAAATTTCCCGGTATCCATTTTTGAGATATCAAGAATATCAGAAATTAGAGTAAGCAGCATCTCCGAATTCTGGCTTATGACATCGCTGTAGCCCTCTCTGTCATTCTGAGTGCATCTCTCTTCACACATAAGCTGCGAGAACCCCACTATTGCGTTAAGAGGTGTTCTGATCTCGTGACTCATGTTTGCCAGGAAGGCCGATTTTAATTTGTCACCCTCCTCTGCCCTGGTTTTTGCATCAAGTATCTCCTTCTCATTTCTCTCAAGAGCTTTTCTTAGCTTTTTGTTTTTCATGTAGACTACAGCAAGAAAAACGACTAGCACAATGAGGATAACAACTATAAGAATGGCAAGGAAGAGAAATTGCTTGTATTGTTTTACCTGAGGGTCTTCGCTATCAATAATTATACTATTTGAAGGCAGCAGATAACTCTCAACCCCTAACTCGGCCATTTTTCTCCTGTCAAAATTGTATTGCCCTTCGCTTATCACAAATCTTACCTCATCCTTTTTACCCAGGTAGAACTGCTCTATCTGTCTTGCGATCTCCTTCGCATCAACAATATATTTAGGAATGTATCCCCCCATGGCAGTACTGCCGATTCCAAGTCCGCTCAAAGAGAAAACAGGAAGATCTGTCCGTCTTTCAACTAAACGTTGAAGTGAATTGCCAAGAAAATATTGCCCCTTGATGTTAACCCTCCATGTCCCCAGCAACAGAACGCTATTTTGTGGAAGTGAGTTTATCTGATTTGTAATTTCATCCTCTGAATATAATCTGCCATCCAGAAAATGGAAGTCAAGTTCAGGATACAACCTTGATTCGCTCTTTGCCAATGCCTTGAGCGAAGCACCACCGTATGTGTTGTCGGTAAGAATAGCAACAGTGCCTGTATTTGGATAGAAGGTCTTAATAAGGCCGATATTTCTGTTGAAATCATACATATTCAGATATCCGCCTGCTAAACCTGCTTTTTCCACACGCCTTTGCGGATTTACCGGAGCGGGGTCCCAATATTGTGACACAGAGTCGATAGGAATAGCTATGCCATTATAACTTGCGAAGGCTGCAAAAATTGGTACTCCTTTATACCTCGCTGCATATAATGAATCTCTCTCAACTAGGGTCATAAAGGCTGCCCATGCCTCCTGTCCAAGAAAAACAACTGATCTTAGCTCCTCTGTCTTGAATTCTGTTAAAGCACTCTCTATCTGATCACACCATAAATGCGCCTCTGTCTGGAAGTTCTTGAAGCCCATGTCCACCAGCATAACCTTATTTGCCGGGTTTCTGGCTAAAAGAGTGTTTTGGAATGAATTAACAAAGTCACTCATCCGTTTTGTGTCAGGATTGTACGAAGCAACCACAAGGTGAATGCCGCTTTTACTCTCCCCGGAATCGTAGGGAGATGCTGAAAGTCTTGTACCTGCAAACTCAGTCAGTATTAAAAAGAGAGCGAGAACAATAAATTTCTTCATTTTTTTAGTGTAATTTTCAACAGGGAGAGAGCTCCGAATATTAACATTGTTATAGTTTGAGAGCCATGCGAAATGGTTGCGAAGACCACTCCGGTGGTTTGAGAAATTCCGTAAACAGACAAAAGGGCCAGTGATATAATTAGGTGGTAGGCCCCTATTCCTCCCTGTACGGGTATAACCCATCCAAAACTACCCACCATCATCAAAAAAAGGGCATCATCAGCTCCGAGTCCGGCCTTAAGATTATCAAATGCAAGGATGGTCGTATAACTCATAGCCCAGTAGCATACCCACAGAAGAATTGTGTAGATTATAAACGTCCATTTCTGGGGCATCTTAAATCCCGATACAAGACCATCAAGTATCCCCTTTACAATGTTGACTATCTTGGCGAAAATAGGGTGACTTTTTCTGTACCTCCATATCATGTATAAAAACATAGCAGAAGCCAGAAGAATCACTACCCCAGTAATAATCAACTCTGTGGAAAGTTTATTCTCAAGCGATGATAAAATCTGTTTATCGATAAACCCCCCAAAGCTATCCCAAAAGAATACCATCACTCCGGCAGATACAAGAAAAAGGGAGAGCATATCAATGCTCCTCTCCAGGACAACAGTTCCTGCCACAGTTTCAAAAGGGAGCCCGGTTCTTTTTGAGATAACTCCGCATCTGGCAAGTTCCCCGGCTCTTGGAAGTGCAAAGTTTGTTATATAACCTACATTAATACCGTGCCATGAATCCATCCTGGATACAGGCTTTCCAAGAGGGAGCATTATGAGTCTCCATCTGAGCGCCCGGATAAGGAAAGCAAGGACACTTATTACCATTGAGAGACCTATCCATCTCCAGTCTGCATCTTTCACTCCGCTTACAAAACTATCCCATTTGACCTCCCTGAATGAAAGCCACAGCAGCACACCGGCAAGAGATAGCAATACAACATATTTTAACGCGGACAGCAGCCTGCCGGAGAGGTTGTTCATAAGGAATTGACCATTTTTTTGCAAACCTACAAAAAAATATGAACTTTGCGGGAATGAAATCGATATTAGGAATTGGCAACGCTTTAACAGACATCCTCGCTGTGCTTGAGGATGATTCATTACTTGATCACTACCATCTGCCCAGGGGCAGTATGCAACATGTAGACCGGGAGACCGGTGATAAAATCTGGCAAAGATTAAGGACAATGGGAGTCCAGCTGGTTGCCGGAGGATCTGCTGCAAATACAATTGCAGGAACAGCAGTTCTGGGGATGCCATCCTCTTTTATAGGTAAAGTAGGTGCAGACGAACTCGGCTCTCTTTTTAAATCGGACCAGGCCAGAAACGGGATAAGTTCAACTCTGCTTAAGGGAAAAGCAGCCTCAGGAAGAGCGATGGTGTTTATCACAGCTCCTAATGCTGAGAGAACGTTTGCAGTTTATCTGGGAGCGGCTATTGAACTTGTACCGGAAGATCTTACCCCGGAGATGTTCAGAGGTTACGACTATTTTCATATTGAGGGATATCTGGTTCAGAATCAGGAGCTGGTAAGAAGAGCTGTAGAGCTTGCGAAAGAAGAGGGGATGATTATCTCAATCGATATGGCCAGTTATAACGTTGTTGAGAGTAACGATGCCTTCCTTCATGATATTATCGAACATTATGTAGACATCGTTTTTGCAAATGAGACAGAGGCAGAGGTCTTTACTAAGATGCAGCCGAGAGAGGCCCTTGATGAGATTGCCAAGATTTGCAAAATTGCGATTGTTAAAATAGGAAAGGACGGCTCCATGGTAAAAAGCGGAGACGAGTACCATTATATTGAGGCATGGCCGGCGGACACTATAGATGCAACCGGTGCCGGGGACATTTATGCGGCTGGTTTCCTGTTTGCACACGCTCACGGATTATCTCTCAAGGAGTGTGGAGATGTGGGCTCAATAGTAGCAGCAAAAGTTGTTGAGGTTATTGGCCCTAAGATTGATATTCCACGCTGGAAGGATGCTAAAATTCAGATAAGAGAACATACTGGTCTCTTACAGTAAAAATCATTTTTGAAATATTAAAAGAGGCCGTTTAGACGAGCGTCGATTTTATCGATTACAAGACTCAAATCTTCCGGTTTGTCTTCAAATTTATTCTCATCAACATCAATGATCAGAATTTTTCCGTCTTTGTATTCAGAGATCCATTTTTCATACCTTTCGTTTAGACCGGAGAGGTAATCAATTCTGATTCCGCTCTCATAATCCCTTCCTCTTTTGTGAATCTGAGAAACAAGATTAGGGATAGAAGATCTTAGATAGATAAGTAATTCAGGTGGCTTTACAAGAGAGAGCATCAAATCAAAGAGCGAGTTGTAATTTTCAAAATCTCTGCTTGACATAAGTCCCATAGCATGAAGATTAGGAGCAAATATGCGTGCATCTGTCCTGAACTACATTAATACCACTCCTCTCAATCTCAACCAAACCCTTAAATCTCTCCTTCAGAAAATAGATTTGCAAATTGAATGACCACCTTTGCATATCGTGATAGAAATCAGAAAGATAGGGGTTGTTATCAACCTCTTCATATTTTGGTTCCCACCCGTAATGCTTTGATAGTAGTCTGGTTAAAGTTGTTTTTCCGCTTCCGATGTTTCCTGCTATAGCTATGTGCATGATGCTCTCTTTAAGTGTAGGTTGGTACTGAATGCTTCTGCAAAATTAAGAAAAGATTTTAGTAATTTTGTGGAATGTTAGACACATTACAACATAGA
>CAZPRX010000097.1:0-5590 GCA_964588835.1 uncultured Muribaculaceae bacterium | reverse complement strand
CCTTGAGTGAGTCAATCATCAGCAGAACCTCTTCAACATAAACATCGTTGTCGTTTGTGTTTGTATGAATCAGGAGTGGTCTGTCAAGTAGATGAGCATATGTAGATGGGGAGCGTCTCTTGTATTCTGCAGGGTCCTCTTTAATGGATTTCCCAATGTGATATGGAGCTGTAAAATATTCTGTATATGAAGGATCGTGAGAGGCAAGCCTGTTTGCAAGGTCACTTACAGGGACACCGGCAAAAGCGCACTTAAATTCATTCGGATACCTGAGTATATTCATCAGAGAGATCATCCCTCCGTGACTCCAGCCAATAATAGCAACCCTTTCCTTGTCCACTATACTGTAATTTTCAAGCATATAGTCCCGGCTTACCATTACATCTTCATTCTCAAGTCCGCCATAATCAATGTTTTCATATGTGTCTCTTCCATAACCGGTAGATCCTCTGTACTCTGCAGAGACAACAACATATCCCTGTGCAATCAGCTCCCTTACAATATGAGCATAATAAGTTGAGAAATCAGCATGGATGCCGCTGTGCGGAAGAACTATCAGCGGATATTTTTCCGTGATTTTTACATCTTTAGGTATAAAGACATACGTGTAAAACTGTAGGGGATTTTTTGCAAACTTATCATCTTGATTTTTTGCTTTCCACCTTGGAGGGCCAGTTAGTCTGACCTTATCGACAAAAGCAATATCTCCCATCATTTGATGCCACATAAGATCATCCACCTTCTTGATGATTTGGTCATGGGTATGCCTTTGATTTTCAATCTGTCTCCTTAGGTTTGATATCTCTTTTAACAGTAAAGAATCGTTATTCTGAGCTACAGCCTGAACGGCAAAAAGAGTTACAAGGAGAATAGGTATTATCTTTCTCATAGTTGTTTGTTTAGTAACCAAACAAAGATACTAACTTTATTTATTCCATGTAACCTCTTTGATAGAGGGATCGTTGCGGAGTTCACTTATAATCAGCTCCAAATTTGATAGCTCAGTATGATCAAATTTCAGGTCATAAATAAACTCACTTTCATTACGCTCCAGATTAAAGCTTTGAATCTTAAGGTCCCTGTTTTCCAGAAGTCTTTTGATGAAATCTGATTCTGAATCAGGACGACTGGTCACCCTAAGCACTATGGGCTTGTATTTTTTGAAATATACATGCTCAAGCGGTTTAAGTGCCCATAGAATGATAAGAGCAATTAAGGTAGTGGCACCGGCTGCAAAGTATAGTCCGCCTCCGGTAGCAAGACCAATTGCCGCAACAGTCCATAGTCCGGAAGCAGTCGTAAGGCCCCGGATGGCCCCCTGTTTAAGGAATAAAATAGTGCCGGCGCCTATGAAACCAATTCCGCTAATAACCTGAGAAGCTACCCGGGAAGGGTCAAGAGAGACGTTTTCTGCACCAAGAATATCCGAGAAGCCAAATGAAGATACAATCATTATCAAACAGGAACCCACACTCACCATCATATGGGTTCGCAGTCCGGCTGCCCAGTCTTTCCTCTCTCTCTCAAGTCCGATAAGGCCACCAAAGGCTGATGCAAGCAAAAGCCTGATAAGTATTTCAGAAGTGTCAAGCATAAATGTTTAATTAGTACCAGAAACTATTTGATTCCTGCAGGTCCTTTGTACACATCTTCTCCAAATCCGAGAATTGGAAGAAAAATGAAAGGAAGAAGAACTAAACCTACGGTAAACCCTTCAGTCTTGCCAAAACTTATTGACAGTAGATTCAACATCCAGATACCAAAAATGATATTCACTCCGGGAATAAGCAGAAGCAGCAGCCACCACCATGGTTTACCAATAATTTCCAGCAGTATAATAATATTGTAGATAGGGATAATTGATGCCCATCCGGGTTTACCGGCTTTTTCAAAAATTTTCCAGAAAGAGATAATAATGAGAACCCAAACCACCAGATATAAAAAATTTTCCATGATAAAAGGTTTTAGTATTAAGTCATAAAGTTAGAAAAATATTATGGTAAATCATAGCAACTCTACACCCTCAGTTGCTAGCAATTTTCTTTGTTCATCTGACCATATACCCACCTGAACCTCACCGATGTGCCTTTTCTTTAGCATAAACATACATACTCGCGACTGCCCTATACCACCACCAATAGTCAAAGGGAGTTTTTCACTAAGCAAAAGTGAATGATAGAGAAGGTTTGAACGCTCAGTGCATCCTCTGATAATGAGTTGTTTTGTAAGTCCATCAGAATTTACTCTTATACCCATTGAAGAGAGTTCTAAAGGACATTTAAGTACCGGGTGCCACACAATTATATCTCCATTCAAGCCTGAATAACCATCATCGGTTTGAGTGCTCCAGTCATCGTAATCCGGAGCCCTTCCGTCATGTACCTCTCCATTGGAAAGTTTTCCGCCAATGCCCATAATAAAAATTGCCCCAAACTTTTTAGCAGCTTCATACTCCCTCTCTTTTGCACTAAGAGAGGGGTGTCTTTTAAGAAGCTCCTCAGATTGAATAAAGACAATCTTTTCAGGCAGAACAGAATCTATATCAGGATACCTTGCTGATACCTCGGCCTCTGTTATTCTCAGAGCTCCATAAATACTCTCTACGCAATCTTTCAATTTACTCAGTCCTCTCTCTCTTTCATCTATCGTCTGCTCCCAGTCCCACTGGTCCACATAGACCGAATGGAGATTTGTATACTCCTCATCAGGCCTTAACGCCCTCATATCAGTTATAATCCCTCTTCCAGGAGGCATTCCCATTTGCATAAGTCTTATCCTTTTCCACTTGGCAAGAGAGTGTACAATCTGTGCCCTGTTCTCTCCAAGTGACTTAACCGCGAATGACACAGGCCGCTCAACACCATTAAGATCATCGTTGATCCCATTCCCTTCCAGTATTGCAATGGGCGAGGATACCCTCACAAGATTAAGTTTACAGCAGAGCTCTCTCTCAAATCTCTCTTTTACGAAGGTAATTGCCTCTTCGGTTTCCAGTAGTTGAAAATAGTCCATCTTTTTTTCTTTTTGAGCATTTGGAATAAAAAAACAGCCTCCGTTACGGGAGGCTGTCTTTAGTGATTTTTCTTAATTTATTTTATCTTGATTACACTTTGTTACACAACCTCCTTGCCCGAATGCTATTATTATTCAGGTTGTTATTAAGAAGATTATTAGTGTGTATATACATTTTGACTCTTTTTGTCAGTTGCGAAGTTACAATTTTTTTTATTTGTATTAAAAAATATTTTTGCAGAATTAATATTTGCATTATATTTGATGTTGTAATAATATCAAAATAATATCACATATTATGAAAAAAGAGATTTCTATTAAAGTTATGAACGGCTACATAATGCTAGTTGTTGCAATTTTACTTCTGACTGTTTTGGTTTACTCCTTTACAAACGAGTTACTAATTCCGGGAATAGTGAGTTTAATTTGCTTTGTCTTTATTGCGCCTGGTTTTTTTATTATCGGCCCAAATACCTCAAAAGTTCTTCTTTTATTTGGTGCGTACAAAGGTTCAATTAAAGACAACGGTTTTTTCTGGGCTCTCCCGTTCTATATTAAGAACTCAGTTTCACTCAAAGCAAGAAACTTTGAAAGTGAGAGGATTAAAGTAAACGATAATCTTGGTAACCCTATACTTATCAGTTCTATTTTAGTGTGGAGAGTTGAAGACACTTACAAGACACTCTTTGAAGTAGATGATTATGAGGAATTTGTAAAGGTTCAGACAGATGCAGCAGTACGTAAACTTGCCGGTTCATTCCCGTACGATCAGTTTGAAGATGAAGGCGCATCTATAACACTAAGCTCAAATTTTGAAGACGTTAGCAAGTGCCTAGAGGATGAGATTTGTGAAAGGCTAAAACTTGCCGGATTGGCAGTAATTGAGGCTAGAATAGGTTATCTCGCCTATGCTCCAGAAATTGCTCAGGCAATGCTTAAAAGGCAGCAAGCGTCAGCGATTATTGCAGCACGATATAAAATGGTAGAGGGTGCTGTAGGGATGGTTGAAGGCGCTCTAAAATTGCTCTCAAAAAAGAATATTGTAGAACTGGACGAAGAGAAGAAAGCCGCAATGGTAAGCAATTTGCTTGTTGTTTTATGCGGTGACAGGGAGACTTCACCTGTAATTAATACAGGTACGCTAAATCAATAAAAAAGAGATAGATGGCAGAAAAGAAGACATTTGTATTAAGAATTGATGTTGATACCATGAAGGCAATTGAAAAATGGGCGGCAGATGAATTTCGTAGTATAAATGGTCAGTTGGAATGGATTATCAGCAAGAGCCTTAAGGACGCAGGAAGATTAAAAAAGGGTGGAGAGAAGAGGGTGGATTAGTATTTATACTATAGAAACTATTATTTTAGTTCGATCTCCCTCAGATGCTCCATCCTTTTCTTCTCCAGAAAGCCCTGAATTGTTTCAAGGTGCTCTTTAATTTGTCCGTTGCCAAATTCATAGACCTTTGAAACAAGGCCATCAAGGAAATCTCTGTCGTGTGAGACAACAATAAGGGTGCCGTCAAATGCCATAAGGGCTTGTTTCAGAATGTCTTTAGTTCTGAGGTCCAGGTGGTTTGTTGGTTCGTCAAGAATTAGAAGGTTAACAGGCTCCAGCAAGAGCTTAATCATAGCAAGTCGGGTTCTTTCACCACCTGAGAGTACTTTAACCTTTTTGTCAATATCATCTCTGCCGAACATAAATGCACCCAGAAGGTCCCTTATTTTTGAGCGGATATCTCCCACGGCTATATCGTCAATTGTCTGGAAAACTGTTAGGTTTTCATCAAGCAAAGAGGCCTGGTTCTGTGCAAAATATCCTATCTGAACATTGTGCCCTAGTGTAAGTTTGCCGTCATGTTCAATCTCCCTCATAATACATTTTACAAGAGTAGATTTACCTTCTCCATTCCGCCCAACAAAAGCAACCTTATCTCCACGGTCAATCGTAAGAGATGCATTTGAAAATATCAACTTTTCACCATAGCTTTTACCCACGCCATCAGTTATAACAGGGAAGTTACCGCTGCGGGGAGATGGGGGAAATTTAAGTTTTAAGGCCGATGTGTCAATTTCATCCACCTCAACCAACTCCAGTTTATCAAGCATCTTAACACGAGATTGCACTTGAAGTGTTTTTGAATATGTCCCTTTAAACCTCTCAATAAACTCTTTTGTCTCTGCAATCATCTTTTGCTGGTCTTCAAACTGTCTCTGCTGCTGCTCCCTGCGCTCTTTGCGGAGCTCTAGATAGTGAGTATAGTTGACCTTGTAATCGTAAATTCTTCCCATTGTAAGCTCAATGGTTCTGTTTGTGACATTGTCAACAAATGATTTATCGTGTGAGATAAGAACAACCGCCTTTGCCTGATTAACCAGGAACTCCTCAAGCCAGATAATTGACTCCATATCCAGGTGGTTTGTGGGCTCATCAAGAAGGATAACATCGGGCTTACGCAAAAGAATCTTTGCCAGCTCAATCCGCATTCTCCATCCGCCGCTTAGCTCAGATGTCTGTCTTGTGAACTCCTCCCTTTTAAAACCAATACCCAGCATAACCTTCTCTACATCCTCTTCGA
>CAZPRX010000096.1:1663-5613 GCA_964588835.1 uncultured Muribaculaceae bacterium | reverse complement strand
TTAAGTACTATTACAAGTTCTGCAGAATCTCTGTTTTAGTTGCAGGGATGTTTTAATTTCTTAAATTTGCAGCCTCTTACAAATTTCACGGTGCGATGGATTTTAACTTTACTTCGACCTTCCGGCCGAAATTTTTCTCCCTTTTCCGTAAGGGTGCTTACGACAAAAAAACATTTACCTCAGATTTAATTGCAGGTATTATTGTGGGAATAGTTGCCCTCCCGCTTGCTATAGCATTTGGTATAGCATCAGGAGTAACACCTCAGCAAGGGCTTATTACTGCAATTGTAGCCGGCGTTTTGATGTCTCTGTTTGGAGGTTCAAATTTCCTAATAGGAGGTCCAACCGGAGCATTCATTGTTATTGTGTACGGAATAGTTTCTCAGTATGGAGTTTCAGGGCTGATTATTGCAACAGTACTTGCAGGAATAATGCTTGTTGCCATGGGTATTTTAAAGATGGGCAACATAATTAAATTTATCCCCTATCCTATTGTGGTGGGATTTACCAGCGGAATTGCATTGGTTATCTTTTCTACTCAGGTAAAGGATCTTCTTGGACTTGAGATGGCTGATGTGCCCTCTGAATTTATTCCTAAATGGATTAGTTATTTCAATAATTTATCGTCAATTAATCCGTGGGAGGCCGGACTTGGAATTTTGAGCCTCTTGGTTATTATATTCTGGCCTAAAGTAACAAACAAAGTTCCCGGGTCATTGGTCGCAATATTTGTTGGAACATTTGCTGCTATAATGATGAGCAAGTTTGCAGGAGTCGATTTTGCAACGATCGGAAGCAAATTCCCTGAGCTTGCAGGGGGAATTCCTCTTCCAAGACCAGAGGCTCCCAAAATTGATTTCGAGGCCGTTAAAATGCTGTTTCAACCAGCATTTACCATTGCTATACTTTGTGCCATAGAATCGCTACTTGCTGCTATGGTTGCAGATGGAGTAACAGGGAAGAGGCATGACTCAAACACAGAACTTATAGGTCAAGGGATTGCAAATATTGTCACACCTTTTTTTGGTGGAATTCCTGCAACCGGAGCAATAGCCAGAACCATGGCCAATATTAACAACGGAGGCAAAACACCTGTGGCGGGTATTATCCATGCTGTTGTGCTATTACTCATATTTCTTTTTCTTATGCCCTATGCAGTCTATATACCACTATCTGTGCTTGCAGCAATACTAGTAATTGTTGCATATAACATGAGTGAATGGAGGACATTCAAGTATCTGCTTAAGGGGCACAAGGCCGACGTGGCGGTATTGCTCCTGACCTTCTTCCTGACTGTGATTATTGACCTTACAGTTGCAATTGAAGTGGGTGTACTGCTTGCAATTATTCTATTTGTTAAGAGGGTCTCCGAATCATCCAGTATAACTCAGATTGAAAATTTTTTACCTGCAACTGAGCGTGGAGAGTACTCATCTGATGTTGAAATTCTTGATATCCCCAAAGGGGTTGAGGTTTATGAAATTGATGGGCCGTTCTTCTTTGGGCTTGCAAATAAAATTGACGAAATTGACTCTTCTTCTCACCATATTGTAAAGGCCCGTGTAATAAGAATGAGAAAGGTCCCTTTCGTTGATTCAACAGGGTTAAACAACCTTAGAAATCTATGGAAACGTTCAAAAAAGGAGCGCATACAAATGATATTATCCGGAGTAAGTGAATCTGTACTCGAAACCTTAGTTAAATCAGGCTTTGCCGATGAAGTGGGCAGAGATAATATTTTCCCTCATATACAGTTAGCTCTTGAGAGAGCTTCAGATGTAGTAAGACATCAGAATGAGCAGGCTCTCAAGAAGGGGATGAGGAATGAGTAAATTTCGACTCTCTCCCAGAGCTAAGGGGGTCCTGCTGATATTGGCAGCAAACATCTTCTTTGCAATCAATATGCCTGTCTCCAGGGAGCTCACTCCTGAATGGATAGATCCATATGGCCTCTCGCAGTTCCGTATTACATTCGCTTTCATCTCTTTTCTTTTTCTCTCCTTTATAATAAAGGATGATACAGACGGGTTTTCATTAAAAGAGCATGGAATTCTTTTTCTTGCCGGTATAATGGGGACAGCGGCAAATCAACTCTCTTTTCTGACCGGCCTCTCAATGACCTCCCCTGTGGATGCATCTTTGATAATTACGATAACTCCCATTATTACGATGCTCTTTGCGGCACTTATTATTAAAGAACCCATCTCTCTTAAAAAAGCATCTGGTGTTCTTATAGGTATGTCAGGAGCTGCAATAATATTGTATACCGCAAAATTTGGACATTTTGAGCAGAGTGGAACTCTTAAGGGAAACCTTGTTGTTCTTATAAGTTGCTTTGTTTACGGATTATATCTGGTTATAATAAGGCCCTTAATGGCAAAGCACTCTCCAGTACATGTTATGAAATGGACTTTTTTTTACGGAGCTCTTGTTGCTCTGCCGTTCACGTGGCAAAAGCTTGGCATTAATGAAGGAGCCTCAACAACTGAGTGGCTGCAGCTTGGTTACGCCCTTTTGATGGGAACTTTTGCTGCCTATCTCTTGGTTGCTTTTTCATTAAAATTGCTCAGACCCACTACTGTAAGTATGTTTAACTACGTTCAGCCGTTGATTGCATCTTCTATTGCTATTGTAATGGGCCAGGACAACCTTAACTGGACAAAACCGGTTTCTGCTATTCTTATATTCCTGGGAGTATATCTGGTTATTACCTCCAAGTCTAGAGCTGATATTGAAAAGAGTAAAACATAAAAAACTCCTGCAGAAATCTCCGGTTAGATGAACCAGAATTTCTCTGCAGGAGATATTTAAAAATTATTCAGAAAAGCAGATTATACTCTCTTTAGTATAATTGCAGTACCCATTCCTCCCCCAATACACAGAGAAGCAAGTCCGTACTCTTTATTTTCTGCTATCAATTCGTGAATGAGAGTAACAATAATTCTGTTTCCTGAAGCACCTATAGGATGGCCTAAAGCTATAGCACCACCATTGATGTTTGTAACCTGATCAACCCACTCTCTATTTACACCATGTTCATTAATAAGTTCATGAATGACTCCAAGTGATTGTGCTGCAAAGGCCTCATTTAGCTCAACTATTTGCATGTCTGATAGTTTCAATCCTGCATTCTTGAGTGCCATCCTTATTGCAGGTACGGGACCCATTCCCATGATTTTTGGATCCACACCTCCCTGGCCACATGAAACAATCTCAGCAAGTGGCTTTAATCCATATTTATTTACGGCTTCTTCAGAGGCAACCATCACAAACGAAGCACCATCATTTACTCCTGATGCATTACCTGCAGTTACAGTACCATCTTTTTTAAAAGCTGGCCTAAGGGTTGCTAATTTTTCAACAGATGTGGTTCTGTTAGGAAACTCATCGTTTGCAAATACTGTTGTATCCTTTTTAGTAACAATCTCAACAGGGACAATCTCCTTAGCAAATTTACCTGAATCAACCGCTTTAATAGCCTTCTGCTGTGATGAAAAAGCAAAAAGATCTTGCTCTTCCCTTGTAATAGAATATTTTTCAGCAATATTCTCCGCGGTTATTCCCATGTGATAGTTATTGAAGGCATCGGTTAAGCCATCAGCAACCATATGGTCCACTGCCTGGATATTTCCCATTTTATTACCGGTTCTCAAACTTCCATTCATTACAAAACCGGCGTTGCTCATAGACTCCGTACCTCCGGCAATAATTATATCTGCAAATCCTGAATTTATCTCGGCATAAGCATTCATTACCGCTTTCATACCGGAACCGCAAACCATATTTAGAGAGTACGCAGGAACCTCTTGAGGAAGACCTCCCTTGATTGCAGCTTGTCTTGCGACTCCCTGAAGCTGACCTGCAGAGAGAATGTTACCTGCAATAACAGAGTCAATTTTGTCAGGAGATATCCCGGTCTCTTTGATAATCTCTTTAATTACAATTGCACC
>CAZPRX010000096.1:448-1653 GCA_964588835.1 uncultured Muribaculaceae bacterium | reverse complement strand
ATTGGCAGACGAAGGATGGAGCAGCGTTCACTCGGTTATTAATGATGATGATTTTTTAATAAGTAGTTTAATTACAATTGCACCTAACTCGCCCGGGTTAAAGGGTGAAAGAGAACCCATAAATTTCCCTATAGCAGTTCTTTTTGCTGCTACGATGTAAACCTTTTTCATATTATGATCTCATTTTAATTAAATTTTCCGGTACTATCAGTTGGGCTCCGGTTGCCTCCTGAACCTGCTCAACAGTAAACTCTGGATGAATCTCCTTTAGGACAATGCCATCCGGAGTAATATCCATAACTCCCATCTCAGTAATTATCATATCTACCTGGCCAGCTGCTGTAAGTGGCAGATTGCATCTTTTCAATATTTTATGAGACCCTTTTGCAGTATGCTCCATTGCAAGTATAACCCTTTTCGCTCCTGCAATGAGATCCATTGCACCACCCATTCCAGGTGTCTTTTTTCCGGGAATCATCCAGTTTGCCAGGTTGCCCTCTTCATCTGCCTCGAGTGCTCCAAGGAAGGTAACATCTACATGGCCTCCTCTGATAATTGAGAAAGACATAGAGCTGTCAAAGGTAGAAGCACCGGGGAAGTAGGTGATAAAACCTCCGCCTGCATTTGTGTAGTTTGTATCTTCATCTCCGGGTGATGGTTCCGGGCCCATACCCAGCAAACCATTTTCTGACTGTAGAGTAACACTTACGCCCTTGGGAAGAAAATTTGGTATTAAAGTAGGCAATCCGATTCCCAGATTGACAACATCCCCGTCCTTCAATTCAAGAGCAGCCCTTCTGGCGATTACCTCTCTAATCTGATTTTTATCCATATGATAGATTTTGAAATTATAAATTCTTGTTAGACATTCTCTTAACATACTCCTGAGCAACATAGGATGCTACGTCATCGGCATAGCTGCTCATTCCAAATCCTGCGTCGTACCCAAGCTCTTTTGCAAGTTCGTGTGAAATTCTGGGACCTCCGCAAACTAAAATCATTTTATCTCTTAATCCTTCTGCTTCAAGTAGTTCTACGAGTTCTACCATGTTTTTAACATGAACATCCTTCTGAGTTACTGTTTGAGATACAAGAAGAGCATCTGCTTTTAGTTCAACAGCCTTTGCAATAAACTCCTCATTTGGAACTTGTGAGCCAAGGTTGTAAGCGTCAATCATTTCATAACGTTCAAGTCCATAATGACC
>CAZPRX010000096.1:0-438 GCA_964588835.1 uncultured Muribaculaceae bacterium | reverse complement strand
TGTTCATTATCGCATCAATCCCCACTGTATGGGCATCTGTTCCGGTACTTGCACCCACTACAACAAGAGGCCTACCGACATTCTGTTTTATGTATTCATCGGTCTCATGCATATCCATTACACTTGATTCTACCTTAGGAACGTTTATTGAGGTAAAATCTATTGAATGGGCACAATTTCCGTAGCAATTAAAGAAGGTATATCCAGGTGTAAGCTCTTTTATAAATACAACCTGAGGGTTCTCCAGTCCCATCTTCTTAATTAGTTGTTTAGCAGCCTCAATTGCTTCTGCACCTTCAGGTACAGGTAGGGTAAAACTCAATTGAACCTTACCATCATTCATTGTATCTCCGTATGGTTTGACATTTTTCATATCAAGAGTTTTGTCAAACTCTTTTGATTGCATAGAATATAGTCCGCTGCTCATTTTATTTACCT
>CAZPRX010000095.1:0-5664 GCA_964588835.1 uncultured Muribaculaceae bacterium | reverse complement strand
CGGCTCCTGGGCAGGATCACCGGTGAATGGATCACCCCATCGCCAGTCAAATCTTCCCGGCAAAGTATCGGCAAAGCCTCCCCACCCCCAGAAATTTGCACCGGCAAGAGCTCCCCCCTCAGAGGAGCTCTTTTTAATGTTGTCGATTATAAAGCTGAGGTAACTATCCCTTGCAGTCACAGCGCTTGCACGGCTAAAAGAGAATCCATCCCTGGGGTAACCAAACTCTTCAAGTACTATCGGCTTTCCTATCTTTTCAGCAACTTCAACATGACTCTCTATGTACTTTTCTGTCTCATTAATGGAATTTGCAAGCTTCTCAGCTACACTGTCTTTCGTTGCCCATCCCCAGTTATATGGCCAGATATGCATATTCAAATAGTCAATATGTTTTGATGCGTGAATCCTTTCGAAAAGATCCATATCCACCTCGCACCCAAAAAGCCCCTCACTGCCGGTAGAGACCATATGGTTTTTATCTACCGATTTAATTAACTCGGCCACCCCGGTAACCCACTCATAAAAAGGCTCCTTCCCCTCATCAGAGAAGGCCCTCGGCTCATTTGCCACTTGCCAGGAGAAGATTGCAGGATCTTGAGAATATGGCTTTCCTGTAATAGAGTTCTCCCTTGAGACTATGAACTTTACATGGTCACTAAACATCTTTTTGCAGGTGCTGCACAATACAAACCTGCTCACGTAATCCCTGAAAGGGTGCCAGCCGGATATAGCCGGGATAGGGGCAATCTCGGCACCTGACCACATAAGATATTGAGAATAACCACCTGACCACTCCCATGAATTCCCCAGATAAAGAACAGCCATCATATCCCTCTTTTCCAGCTCAACCATAAGCCTGTCAAGCCCCCTGAGAAGAGTATCATTATACACACCGGGAGCTGGCTGAAGAATCGGCTCAATCTTTGAATGCACCCCCCGTTCACCCTCAGCGCCCACAAGTACCCGAATATTGTTTACACCCAACTCCTTAAGGAAATCAAGCTCTTTAAATAGCCTCAAAGTGTCACCGCCCTCACCATCAGAGGCGAGAATAGCCGCATACCACATATTTGCACCCATGAAATAGTAGGGCTCTCCGTTCACAATAAACTGAACACCCTCCACACGGGCAAACTCCACCTCTTTTTTAAGATTTGTGCATGCTGTCAATACATACATTAACACAAGAAAAATAAATGGTCTCATAATTTCTTTGTGATTTTTATAAGCCTCTCACCTGTGCCAATTGAGTATCCGCCAGAACTGAAGACCACCCGGCCAAAGGTATCGGCAACAATAATAAGCGGAGATGGTGCATCATCTTTTATGCCGATTCCGGTTAGAGCAGCGTTTAGTAGATTACTGTTTTTGTCCGCAATAAATATAAAATTGTCCGGAAGTGCCATCTCTGAAACTCTCTCATTTGCCATTGAAAGAGAGTGTAAATCAGGGTAGACAAATAGAAGAGCTCTTCCCCACTCCCTAAAATCCTCTTTATACTTAACAATATCTGACAAAATATGATTGCCCGGCTCGTGATTATGTTTAAGGAAAACAAGAATAAAATACCCTCTTCCACATTTTTCAATAATTGAGGCATCTACATTCATATTACCAATAACTCTCAAATCCTCGCTATCCTCTCTCAAAATGAGATTAACACTGGACCTCTCGCCACCTTTAACATTAAAGAATTGCATTCTTGTAAGGATCTTTCCGTCTGCCATTCTGGTTCCGCTGGTTAACACATAGTAGCCGGGGTCAAGCTGAACACCGCTACCCTCTCCAAAAACACTTTTCCAAGAACTAGTACCTTCAAATCCCTCTCGATTTCTAAAAGAGAGCACATTAAATCCGGATTCATCAATCCTGGATATAGTGAAATGAGACTCAAAACGAGGATCATCAACTACTCCACCATTATAATCAAGAGAGAGAGACCCTTTTGCAATATCTGAAGACTCACTCACTTCATCAGCTGAAGTAAACCTGGCTTTTTGCCAGACTCCGTCAAAGAAATACTCAGGTACAGATGTAACAGGATTTAGTCTGGCAGGAGTTCCAAATGTTCTGCAAAGAGCTACAAAGAGCAAATCTCTTGAATAGCTATCTGCAACCCCCAGTTTCCAAACCCCTGCAGGCGAGACAGGAATAGCCTGAGGATTATATCGGTTTTCAATCCTTACAGTTGCACATAATTTCTCAATGGCCAATGGGTTGCCTAAAAGAGTATCTGCTCCCGGAATGTTTTTAAAAAACCCTCTCCAGGGTGAAAGAAGCTCCCTTCCTATTCTAGGTGATATAATATAGGTTTCAGTTATACTATCTTCAATATTAGCAAGATGATCAATAAGTACTTCCGATGGAGTATCCTTTAAATCTTTTGCAGACATAGACTCAAGAATTGTTTCACCAATGAACCTCTTGCTCTCTGGAACTGCCATTTTAAACATCTCAATCTCTGGTTTATTTCCCTCAGACATTTTAAGTCTTGCAACTCTTATTGAATCCTCTTTAAGAAGAAGAGCTTTGTTCTCCTCAATCTGTTTCTTCGTCACAACCCTATTAACAACACCCTCAACAGGAGGGACAATATCCAGTTCGGCAGTAAAATCATCACCCAGTCCCTTGTTAAGTACAATTTCAGTTGTAAAACTTTCATCCCGCGGAGAGATAACAGCAAACCCAAACTTATCACCTTTAAATACCCTTGCCAGAACATCTCCCTTTCCCAGCGATACATTTACAACCCCTTTTGAATCACTCTTTAGTCTTATCGCTGGCCAAAACTCAGCATAATTTGAAGTAACATTAATCTCTGTATAAGCACCAGTCTGTTCAATAACCTCCTCCGGACCAGAGTATCTGCCAAAAACCTTTGTATGCATCAGAACCGCCCTGGTTGCCGATGAGGTAAACCATGCCATATCAAGCACCGGTTCCGGTTCGCATGCACCTATATAATGCCACTTACCATTAGCCCAAGCCTCAACCCAGGCATGATTATCATCAGTGTGAGCCCACCGGGGAGTATATACCTGCCTGGCCGGAATACCCACCGCTCTTAGTGCAGCAACTGTAAAGACCGACTCCTCTCCGCACCTCCCCTCTCCATTCCTCATGGTCGCCAGAGGAGAAGAGGTCCTCTCATCACTAGGAGAATAGACAACATATTCATGACACCAGTGATTAACCTCAAGGATTGCCTCTTCCATGGAGAGACCTTTAAGTCTGGGCATTAGCTCTCTGTTTATGACTACTCTTGAACTGTCAAGACTCTCATTATTAACTCTCAACGGAAGAACAAAATGCCTGAAAATCTCTTCAGGTATTGACGGACCCCATTCAGTACTCTCCTTTGTTGAAATTGCCACTTTTGCAGCATCAAGATAAAGTGAAGCATCATAATCACTTATATCCCCAAGGGGCATATACGCATATAGAAACTTCAAAGCCTCCTTTAACTCACTATCGCTTGTAGTATCTACAACGAGAAAGAGGCCCTGATCTTTGACCAGCGACCTCTTTGACCTTAGATCATTGTCCAGAAGATTATCTGAACATGAGAGAAGAAGTAGTGTTGATGAAACAAACAGATTAACTGTAAGACCTTTGATTTTATTCATGATATTCTTCATTCAGCTGCTTATGGTTTTGAGAGCGTAGTTTTTTTACCTTTTCACGCTCTTCGTTGATAAGGTTTTCTGCAAAACCCACAACTGCAACCAAAACAAAAGCTGCCGAAATCCAAATATAGTAGGTCCAGTCCGGTCCTTCTCCACTTTTTTTCTGTTGGGTTGCCATTTCTCTTTGGACAACCGAATTGCTCGCAACGGACTCAACCTTATTGGGAGAGTTGGCTCCGATAGGTAAGCTGAACAATATAAGCAGGAAAAATACCGTAATTTGCCTTTTCATTAAAAGGATATTAATCTTATGTGATAAAATTAATTCACTTTTTTCTAAAATTGAGCAAATATTGGTGAATACCCGATTCTTCCCCTATTTTAATTCTCGCTCAAAGCGGCTCCTATAGCTGTAGCAAACTCGGCATCCTGAGGAAACTCAAACTTGATATTGTACATCCTCGAAATACCCTGAAGAACCCTCTGACCTATCTGATTTCTGCTTCCGTTTCCGGTCACAAGTACACAATTTGCGTGTCTGCTTCTTGCTGCAAATACTGATATTACACCTATTACCTGGAACACCATATTCATAATACCCATTGCAATATCCTCTTTTTCTGCTGTGTCAAGCATCTTACCAAAGTTTGCAGCAGTTGATGATTTATCAAGAAAGCTAATATCCTTCTCAGATATATCACCTATCAAAAGATCTACCTGATCAAGCTGACCCTTCTCTGCAAGTCTGATTATATTGTCAAACACAGATGTCTTTAAAAGCTCCTTGGAGAGACCTGTAATAGTTCCTCCCCCCACACCTGTACCACCTAAGTGAACAATTCTTTCTTTAGAGGCCTCGATAATTGATGTACCGGTTCCTATGTTCGCTATTACCACCGGATCTCTCTTCGCCAGAAACATACCACCTAGACCAATCGCATTAATCTCGTCAATTTTATGAGTTACAATCCCAAAAATCTCCTTGTTGATATTAACTGAGCCGGCTCCGGTAATAATGATTTTTTCTATTGATGATATGTTAAAATTATTTTCAAGAATCATCTTTCCAAGCGCTCCTGTAGCAGAAGTAACTGAGTCAAAAGCCCTTGTCTTAACAGTCGTGAGAATTTTACCATCCTCTACAGCAACAGCTTTTGTTGTTGTGCTACCTATGTCAATGCCAATTATCATTGCTTATTAAAAGTTAGAAAATACTCGTCAAATATAGTAAAATCAATTACACTCACTAATTATTTCAGCACCCAGTCATGAATAGCAAGCCCCTCTTTATTCCCTAAAATGTGTGTAGTAATCTTGTTTATAATATCATGACCGGCGGCACTATTTGTAAAGTAAACAAGAATCCTTTGCTGATGCTCTTTACTCTTTGGTACAATGAGAAAGAATGCCTTAAAGTTTCCGTTATCACCCCAGTGAAAGGCAACATTTCCCAGTTCAACATGTTTTTCTATACCAATACCCAGCCCCCAAAAAATAGTTTTATCACACTCCCTCGGCCTCTCGGGATATCTCACAGCATTAACAACCGGAGAGAACATCTCATTTCTCAATCTTTTACCTATCCCTCTCCCATCATTTAAGGCTATCAAAAACTTCATATAATCGGCTGCTGTAGTTCTCAAAGTATAGGCCGAATTTGCCCTTGGAAAACTTCCCGGGCCTCTGTTCACCCCCTCCCTTGTAAAACCCGCAGCGGCAAGGGTGTCATATTTTTCTAACCATAAATACGATGTTGAAGCCATTCCGAGCGGTTTAAAAACCTCCTCCGTTGCAATCTCTTCAAGACCCTTACCCTTTATGTTTTCAACAGCCCTCTGCAGGAATGCAAAGGCCTCTCCTGAATATGAAAAGGCAGAATCTGGTAAGAACTTAAAGGCAATTTTTGAATCAGGCCACTCGGATGAACTCGGCGAGACTGCCCAGTTTGGGAGACCGCTTTTGTGACTGAGAACAACTCTGGCCGTAAGTTTAGATGCATACTCTCTATTTACAAACCTTCCGTCATCTGTATAGTTTA
>CAZPRX010000094.1:0-5679 GCA_964588835.1 uncultured Muribaculaceae bacterium | reverse complement strand
ATAGAAAAACTTATAAATTAACTTATTTTTGCATAAAATTGATTAACAGCATGAACAGAAGATTTATTGGCTATATTGCTTTTGCTTTGATGTTAAGTCTTTTGACTTCGTGCAGCACTGTCAAGATTGTTCCTGATGGCGAATACAGGCTTAAGAAAAACACCGTTATTATTCCTGTTAATTCAAGAGTAAAGGAGTCTGAGCTAACCTCTTATATAAGACAAAAACCAAATAGCGAGTTTCTTTTTGGGTGGAACCCATTTTTAAGTATATACAACTGGAGTAATGGTACAGGAAGCGCGTGGGACCGGTTTGTTACAAGGCTTGGACAGCCTCCTGTAATTTTTGACAGTACCCTTGTAAAGAAGAGTAACGAAAACATTTCTAGTCATCTTGAATCTTTAGGCTATTACAATAGTAGAGTAGATGATAGTATTACTTTAGGAAAAAAGCTTGCTTCTGTAATATACACAGTATACCCCGGCAAGAGATATGTTATATCTGATATAAATTATGATATTACTGATGATTCAATAAGGAATTTTGTCCTTTCTGACACTTCTGCATCAATTATTAAACGCAGAAGTTTCCTGTCTGAAAAAACTCTTGAGGCTGAGAGCGAAAGAGTCACTGCAAAATTAAGAGAAAGAGGATATTATAATTTTTCAAAAAATTATTTCTTTTTTATTGCTGACACTTTAATCAACCGAGATTCAGCCTCGTTACTTGTCCAAATATTAAATTATACCAGAAACGAGAAACCGGAAGATGCCAGAAAACATAATAAGTACGTAATAAACAAAGTAAAAATTTATTCAGCATACGACCCTACAGATCTCACTTCATACCTCACTTCTAATAATGACACAACAACAATCGACAATATTCAGATTATCTCACCTGATAAAAATTTAATTAAGCCATCAGTTTTGTATAAGATGAACCAGATAAGACCAGGTGAACTTTATTCTGAAAAGAAAGTAAACAGCACTTATGACAGATTACTCGCTTTAAGATTCTATTCTGGTGTTAATCTTCAATTTGACGAACAAACACATCCGCAGGGAGACTCTACTTTTTATCCAGGTGTCGATGCAACTATCAGGCTTACCCCATCTAAGATGCAAGGGTATAAGATTAACATTGAAGCTTCAAGCAATTCAAATGGCCTATTAGGCATTTCTCCGGCAATATCTTATTATCACAAAAATATATTCAGAGGAGGAGAGTGGTTAAACTTAGGCTTTATGGGTAATTTTCAGTTTAAGATCAATGATCCTGTTAAGTCTACTGAATTAGGAGTATCAGCTGGAATTTCAACTCCAAACTTCTTACTTCTTCCTGACAGAATATTTAAATACTCTGTACCTAGAACAGAAATAACACTCAGCTATAATTACCAAAACAGGCCAGAATTTACCAGAAACCTTATCTCCTTAAATTACGGATATAACTGGAATAACGGAAAAATGTACTACCGGATAAACCCCGTTCAACTAAGCATAGTCAAATTGAACAACTTATCAGAGTATTTCTATGCGAGTTTAACCGATCCCTTTCTGAGGAACTCATACAAGAATCATTTTGATTTGGGATCTGGAGCAACTCTTTATTATACCACAGATGCCTCTCCTTATCCTAAGAACTCTTTTTTCTATATCAGATGGATGAACGACATCTCCGGCAATTTGATAAATCTTTTCAAATCAAAGCTTCCTGTAGATTCGACAGGTGCTCATACTATATGGAAAACACCATATGCACAATACTTCCGTACAGATATAACAGTTTCAAAAACTTGGAGGATTGATGAAAAAAATGCTTTTGCAGCAAGATTTAATGGAGGATTAGGCATCTCATACGGAAACTCCAAATCACTACCTTTCGAAAAATTATTCTACGCTGGTGGTGCAAACAGCTTGAGAGGATGGCAAGCAAGATCTGTTGGCCCAGGTTCCGCGGCTGTTGATACTACATTTTCTATTCCTAATCAGACTGGAGACATTAAACTAGAGGTTAACGCTGAATACAGATTTCTGTTATTCTGGAAAGTTGAGGGTGCTCTATTCGCGGATTTAGGTAACATCTGGACTCTAAAAGCAGAGTCGGGCAGGGAAGAGGGTCTCTTTAAAATTAATGATTTTTATAAAAGCATAGCATTTAACTGGGGATTTGGAGCTAGATTAAATCTTGATTTTGTGATACTAAGACTTGATTTAGGTATGGTTGCATATGACCCTGTAAAGCGTAACTGGATTAAGCCGTTTAATTGGTTTCAGAAAGACACTTATAGTCTGCAATTTGGAGTGGGATATCCATTCTAGTCAATACTCTCTTCATCGGGCATAATCTCATCGAGCTCAAGCTTTAACTCCTTTTTGGTTTTCAATCCAAGTTTTTTGAGTTTTTCTGTTTGTATGACAAGGTTATCTTTACCAGTAGATAACTGCTTGAATGCCTCATCATATTTATCTCTTGCCTTATCTATTGAATTCCCTATGTCCTTGAGATTCTCTACAAAGCCAACAAACTTATCGTACAATTTTGAACCTCTGTCTGCTATTGCTATTGCATTCCTATTCTGATACTCCCTCTTCCATAAGTCAACTATTAACTTTAATGATGTAATTAAATTTGTAGGACTCATCAAGAGGATTCTTTTATCATATGCAAAACTCCATAGTTCAGGATCTCCTTGAAGAGCAGCAATATATGCTGGTTCACTTGGAATAAACATCATTACAAAATCCAATGACTTCTGGAAATCATCATATCCCTTTGCACTTAGTGATATAATGTGATTTTTAACAGCTAAGACGTGAGCATCCAACTCACTCTTTTGTGTAGCTGGATCAGAAGCTTCAACATACCTTAAGTAAGCGTTTAACGATACTTTTGAGTCAATTATTACATTCCTGTTGTCTGGATACTTAACAATAGCGTCAGGCCTCATTTTTCTATCAAGAGAGTCTGATTTTAGAGCATTACCACTTTCATCTGTTAATTGCTCCTCCATAGTATACTCTTCACCCTTTCTTAGTCCAGACATCTCAAGCAACTTTTCAAGAATCATCTCACCCCATCTTCCTTGTGTTTTAGACTCTCCTTTAAGAGCTTTTGTAAGATTTCTTGCCTCTTCTCCAATACTCTGGTTAAGTAATGCCAACTCCCTCACCTTTTCTCCAAGAGAAAATCTCTCCTTAGACTCCTTATCATATACTTCTGCTACCTTAGTCTTAAACTCATCAATATTTTTACCCAAAGGCTCCAGAATTTCCTTTAAATTACTTTTATTTAGTTGAGTAAATTTTTCGCTTTTTGATTCAAGAATTTTATTTGCAATATTCTCAAATTCAAGATTAAATCTCTTAGCCATCTCCTCCATGTCTGCTTTCTGAGACTTAAGCTTATCATTTAAAGCCCCGTTATCAGCAATAGATACAGCTAATCTTTCATTGACAGAATTATACTTTTCTGACAATAAATTTAGCTCAGCTTTTAACGTGTTTATATCACTGACTTTTTCAGAAATTACTTTATCAGCGGCCTCCATCCTAACATAACTTTCCATCTTTGAAGCAGATAAGTCTTTTTCAAGTGAGTTCGATTTTTTTGAAGCTGAAATCTTAGCCAGAAGCCACCCTAAAAGTGCTCCGGTTAACAGACCAAAAAAAGTAAAAATAAAGAATTCCATAACTGCCTATAAATTAGTTAAATCTCAAAGTTAGCTTAAAAAATGTATTATCAGATTACTTACCGATACAGAATTTGCTAAAGATATTTCCAAGTATCTCCTCTGTGTTGATGTCACCAACAATCTCCCCAATATGATATAGAGCCTCTCTAATATCCTGAGTAAGGAGATCAGTAGGAGTTTGATTCCCAAGACCGTCATCAACTCTGACTAAAGCATCAAGAGCAAGTATAAGGGCCTGGTGATGCCTAATATTTGTAACTAACAGAGAGTCTGACGGTATATTAGAAACATTGCATGAAGTGGCAATGACAGATTTGAGCTCGTTAAGCCCTTTGTCGTTTTTAGCTGAGATGGGTAATATTGCGACTGGATTAATTTTTTTAATATGAGGCATTTCCATGACAGAGTTCACCATCGATTCAACAGAACCTTCAACATTTAATGAATCAATTTTATTTATAGCAATAATAATTGATTGAGACATATGGGAGATGCTGTCTATCAGACGACCAATACTGTCATAAAAGCTCTCAGGTCTTTCTGCATCAAGAACTAAAATAATAATTGATGCCTTTTTAATTTTTTCGAAAGTTCTCTCAATCCCAATAATTTCGATCTTTTCTTCAGTTTTTCGTATACCTGCAGTGTCAATGAATCTTAATGCAGTTCCATTGATATTTACGATGTCTTCAATAAAGTCTCTGGTCGTACCATGGATATCTGAAACAATTGCTCTCTCTTCACCAAGGAAATAGTTTAAGAGAGTGCTTTTCCCTGTATTTGTTGCTCCTACAATTGCCACTGGAATACCATTTTTAATGACATTACCTAAAGCAAAAGAGTCAATCAATTTCTCTAAGTGAGATTTTACCTCTTCCAATAAGGCTTTTAGTTTTGTTCTGTCTGCAAACTCTACATCCTCTTCGCTAAAATCCAATTCAAGCTCCATTAGAGAAACCAGATTAAGTAAAGAAGATCGCATTTGTGAAAGCTCATTAGAAAATCCGCCTTTCATTTGAGTAATCGCAACTCTGTGTGCAGCTGAAGTTTCAGATGAGATAAGATCAGCAACAGCCTCTGCTTGTGATAAGTCCATTTTGCCATTCAGAAATGCTCTCATTGAAAATTCACCAGGTTTTGCTTGCCTTACGTTCATAGAAAAAAGGAGCATCATTATTTCATTTCTGATGAATTGTGATCCATGACAAAAAATTTCAACAGAATTCTCACCGGTATATGAGAATGGAGATAAAAAAGTAACAGCAAGCACTTCATCAATTAACTCCGTCCCTTTGAAAACTGATCCAAACCTCATTGACCGGCTGGCTCCAGAACTAAGTGAAGGGCCTTTAATAGGTTTGAATATTCCATTCACAGCCTCAATAGCATTGGGACCGCTAACTCTTATTACTGAAATTGCAGAACTTCCTCCGGGAGTTGCAACAGCACAAATAGTATCGATATCACGAGAAGGCCGATTTTCCATAATTGTTAAAGTTTGTTTACCCTCTTTAATGCTTCGCGTTTACTGAGTTTACTAACATAATTATTCTCAACGAACGCTTGTACCCATGTGGAATCTGTTCTGGCATATTGTCTGAGGGCCCATCCAATTGCTTTGTCAATAAAAAATTCTCCGGTATTATTATTTTGAAGTATAACTTTAGATAAAATCTCTATATCAGTATCTTTTTTATATTTAAGTTGATATATTATTGAGATTCTGACTAACCACTTATTTCCTGAACGAGACCAATTTAGGATATAATCATTAATCAAAGAGTTGTACTTTTGACAAAGAAAGCCAACAACAGAAGCAATCGAATCAACACTATCCCACCAAGGGCGAATTAACACCAATTTTTCAAGATTCAAGAACTCACTAATCGTGATTTTATTCTTTAGCTTGTCTAAATATGATATTGCCAAATATGTAAACTCCCGTTCTGGCTTATTAAAACAATCAAAAACGAATTCCCAGT